>NZ_JBFBCF010000015.1:0-42156 GCF_040683035.1 Streptosporangium sp. NPDC051022
CCGCCACCCTCGGCATACCTCATACCTCCGGGATAACCGATTGCCGTAAGCCATCACCCGGCGCCCCCGTCGTAACACCAGCCTTTCAAGCTCAGCTGCACATGTGGCCGTGTGGCGGTCCGTACGGGCAGGAGGGGACACCAAGACGCGTAAGTCGAGACGAACCCTGGCCTTGCCCAAACGCTGTGTGGACGCGCTCAAGGCTCATTGGGAGGAACAGCAGAGAGAGCGAAGGTCCGCCGAGAAACAGACACGCTGGGAGGACAATGACCTAGTGTTCCCCTCGGCAGTGGGTACCGAGTTGGACGCAGCGAATATACGCCGCGCTTTCCGGTTGGCCATCAAAGACACCGACTTGGACTCGGCCCAGTGGACGCCTCGAGAATTACGGCACAGCTTCGTCTCGTTGCTCTCCGATAATGACACCCCCCTGGAAGAGATCTCCCGATTGGTTGGTCATAGTAGTACGGCTGTGATGGAGTTAGTCTATCGAAAGCAAATTCGCCCAGTTCTTCAAGGTGGCGCAATAGCCATGGATCGAATTTTCCGGGAGGATTAGTCGACAAACTACTAGGGTCGCTTCCGAAAGATGGAGGCGGCCCTTCCTTTATGCAGACGGCTAGAGACTACTGCGACCGCGGATCCGCATGCCGAGCTCGGAATCGGGATTCAGGATCGCATCGCAGACGCGGTGCCCTGAGTCTTTTGCTCCGCCGGCAAAGGATAGCCCTCCCGAAGAAGTTCGCTTTGCTGCCACGCCTTCCCAGTATCTAGCTTCCCGCTCCCAGCGGACTTCGCTGAGTAGCGTGGCAAATTGCTCTCTTGTAAGCCTTGGTTGTTCCTTCGCCAGGGAAGTCGTTCGATGAGCTGCTGCCCCTACGCCCGCCAGGACTGCCGGTGCAGTGATTGCGGAACGTTCAGCAAATTTGTGAGCTAGTCTTGAGATCGTATCGGACAAGATCTCGGAGATCTCGGAGAGGACTAGTTCTTCTGGTATCCCAGAAGAAATTTCTTGCGGGTCGATAGTCTTGGACGTGGCTTCGATCCCAGCCTTACCTAGCAATGTTGTAACGGCGAGTGAACGCAGGCTAGATAGGGTAATCCACTCTGGATCCATTTTGCCAAGTTGGCGCTTTCGTGTGTTCACATACTTGGCAATGGATTCGGGCTTTCCGTCGATCTCAACCTTGGTTGTATCAATCACTTGTTGTGCAATTGTGGTTCCGAAATCGCGCTGATCCATGGACAGTGCCAATGTCTTGGCTACTGGTACGCCAAAAAGATTACGGTCATGAAATATCTGTCGTGCATCACTGACCGTGACATCCCAATAAATCTCAAATGGAACGGACAGGGTTGGGATTTCTTCGATGTCGAGACCAAATTCATGTGGGGAATTCATGATCGCATGCATGGCGGCGAGTTGCGTCTCGCCGTCAACGGCGATCACTGGGCTTCCGAGAGGGATTGAAGCAAGACCATCATTAATCATTTGAATTGGGCGTGGTGACCATAGGCAAATGGGGGGAGTTGAGTATGCGCGCCCCAAATCTCCGCGTAGCGCGGCGGCGATATAGTTCGCATATGATCTAACGTTTTTTCCCTTTTGTGTGCCTTTGAGGACGCGTTGCACCGCGTTGCGTAGCTCTGCCTGCTCGCTGAGACGACGGTCCATCAGCCGAGGGTTGGTTCTCTCCCACTTCAGTGGATCTGGGACAAGGGTGAGGAGAGTGCCCCAGCTGGTTACTCCCACTGCAGCGCAATCGCGGAACTGCAAGAGCTTGATCGGAATACCGTCGTAGAGCGGCGTGGTCATGGCCTTCCTCTCTAAGGGCGCGGGCTGGCAAGGAAACGCCAGCGTGGGCCGTTGTCAGGATAGGTGTCTAGTGCAGTGGCCGGAAACGTTCACCGGGGCGGCCGCTGTCACCAGGGCTGGCCCCCCGCTCCATCGCTCGCTGACCAGCACCGTCGACAACACCGGACACGGCGAAGGTATGCAGTCATCACGCTGGCGATCTGTAGGCAACCCCGCAGATGCGTGATAGCGAACTGCGGGGACGCTGGTGGCGTTGATCGGGATCCCGTAGTTGCAGTAGGGTCCTCTGCTAGATCGTGGATCTCTGTCAACAGCATGGTATCGACCCCATGCGGGAACCACGGTTGAACGGGTCCGTGGACGGCGGGTTGCGTTATGTGAGGAGCTGATGAGCGCCAGAACTGGCCGGCTCGGGCTCCTGTGCGTGAGCCTCGCCTAGACGAAGAACGGCTTCCTGCAGGCACAGGAAGCCGTTCGGACGCCCTGCCCAGAGGATTCAGGCCACAGGAAGGACGTACGACATGAGGATACTGGGACGCGGCAATCAGAGGTTGGATGAGGAGCCTCAGGAGCCTGAGCCACTTCCGCAGCGATGGGTGGTCATCTTTGCCGTCTCGGGCGCGGTCGGGGGAGTTCTCAGCGTGGGGGTCACCCCCGCCGTGGGAGTTCCTGCAGGCATCGTGACTATTGGCCTGCTTCACAGGATCATGAAGTGACCTAGCCTCTCGGCCCCTTCAAGCCTGGAGGGGCCGAGAGGCATCGCACAGTTTGCGGTTCAAGGAAGGCAGGAGAGTCGCGGAAGCGACTCGGGAGCGTTAGTAACGCAGTTAGACACTCAGGAATGACTAAAGGCCACTTACGATCTTCGTAAGTGGCCTCTGGCCTCGGGAATCAAGCGTCGGGGTGACAGGATTTGAACCTGCGACCTCTTCGTCCCGAACGAAGCGCGCTACCAAGCTGCGCTACACCCCGGTGCACGCCGTCTTGCTCGTGCTTGGGAAAGTCTAGCGGACTTCGCGGGTGCTTGCGTCACTCCTGTGCCGGGGTACCAGTGTGAGGAGACTGGCCTCGGGGAAGCAGGCGAAGCGGACGGGGGAGTAGGGGCTGGTGCCGAGGCCGGCGGAGACGTGGAGGTAGGCGGAGTCGTGGCTGCTCAGGCCCTTCACCCTGGCTCGGTCGATGCCGCAGTTGGTCACCAGGGCGCCGTAGAACGGGATGCAGAGCTGGCCGCCGTGGGTGTGGCCCGCGAGCAGCAACTGGTAGCCGTCGGCGGCGAAACGGGTCATGTTGCGGGGCTCGGGGGAGTGCATCACGCCCAGGCGGAGGTCGGCCTCGGCCGGGGCCGGACCGGCGATGATGTCGTAGCGGTCGAGGTTGATGTGGGAGTCGTTGATGCCGCCGACGGCCACGTCGAGGTCGCCGACCTTGAGACGGGCGGTGGTGTTGTTCATGTTCAGCCAGCCCTCGGTGGACATGGCGGTGCCCAGCTCCTCCCAGGGAAGGGAAGGGATCTTCTGGGCGTGCTCCCCCTTGGAGGTGCGCCACAGGTAACGCACGGGGTTCTTGGGGCGCGGGGCGTACAGGTCGTTGGAGCCGTAGACGAACAGGCCGGGGCGCGACAGCAGAGGTTCGAGGGCGTGCATGAGCGGGGGGACGGCGTCCGGGTGCGCGATGGAATCGCCGGTGTTGACCACCAGGTCGGGATTGAGGTCGCGCAGCGAGCGGACCCAGTTGATGAGCATGCGCCGGCCCGGGGTGAGGTGCAGGTCGGACAGGTGCAGGATCCGCACCGGGCGTTGGCCGGGCTCCAGCACGGGAACGTCGAAGCGCCGCAGGCGGAAGGCGTTGCGCTCGACGATCGAGGCGTAGGCGAGACCGGCCAGGCCGAAACCGAGCAGGGACAGGGGCACCGCGGCTGCTTTCCTCACCTTCTCATCATGCCCGACATCGGGCCCGCCAAAGGAAACCCGGGATACAGCGAGGCTGGTGAGGCGGCAAGATGGACCGCATGAGCGCATTGAAAGACAAACTGAAGGCCGATCTCACGGCCTCCATGAAGAGCAGAGACGAGGTCCGCACCCGGACGATCCGGATGGCCCTCGCGGCGGTGAACGTCGAGGAGGTCTCGGGAAAGGCGGCCCGGGAGCTCTCCGACGAGGAGATCATCAAGGTGCTGGCCAAGGAGGCCAAGAAGCGCCGCGAGGCGGCCGAGGCCTTCAGCGGCGCGGGACGCGCCGAGCAGGCGCAGGCCGAGGTGGACGAGCAGGCCGTGCTGGAGGAGTACCTCCCGGCCCAGCTGTCCGACGAGGAGATCGCCGAGATCGTGGACGAGGCCATCGCCGAGAGCGGGGCCACCGGGCCGCAGGCCATGGGACAGGTCATGAAGATCGTGAACCCGAAGGTCGCCGGGCGCGCCGAGGGCAGCCGCGTGGCACAGGCTGTACGCAGCCGTCTGGCGGGCTGAGGGCCGATCTCGCGGCCGCCCGTAGGCAGGGCCCTCCCCGAGACCTGGGAGGGCTCTGGCGGCTTCAGGGGCGCGGCCCCGTCCCGGGCGGCCTCTTCCCGTGCCTCCCTCCCGGAAGGAGTCCGGCCCGGAAGGATTCCCGTTCGGAAGGGCTCCCGTCTGGAAGGGCTCCGGCGGCTCCGGCACGCCCTGGCGTCCCCGGAAGAGCACCCCGGGAAGAGCGTCTTGGGAGGAACGCCTCGGAAGGACGTTCCCCGGAAAAGGGAACGGCCTTTCCCGCGGCCCGCCTCCCAGGGGAGAAGGAGCCGGGGAAAGGCCGGGGACCCTACCGGTTGACCCGGCGGCCGAATCCGGTGTCGTTGTTGCCGCGGTCGCCGCCGCCGAACCAGTCGCCGTTGGCGGCAGGGTCGTTGGTGACGTCGGTGGTCTCGTCCTGCTGGCCGTCGCCGCCCTCGCGCGGGTCGCGCTTCGGGGGCGCCTTGGGCGCGCACCGGCCGCCGGAGCAGCCGCCGAAGCGTTCGGTGTTCACCGGGGTGAAGGCGGTCGGCGCGACGCCCTTCAGCGCGTCGATCATGGAGTACTTCCAGATCCGCCCCGAGATCGTGGCGCCGTACACGTAGGGGTAGTACGTCCCGCCGATGGTCACGCCCGTCAGGTCGTGCTTGAAGGCGCCGCGCGGGTCGCCGAGGCTGACCGCGGAGGCGAGGTCGGGGGTGAAGCCGGCGAACCAGGCGGCGGTGTAGCCGTCGGTGGTGCCGGTCTTGCCCGCCGCGGGACGGCCGATGCCGCCGTACTCGCTCATCGTGCCCTTGGTGAACACCCCGGACATGATGTGGGCGGCCGCGTCGGTGACCTCCTCGTCCAGGACCTGCTCGCACTTGGGCTTGTACTGGGTGGCCTTGTTGTTGCGGTCGCGGATCTCGGTGATGGCCATCGGCTTGCAGTAGGCGCCGCGCGAGGCGATCGTCGCGTAGGCGGCGGCGACCGTCACCGGGTCCATCTCGTTGATGCCGAGCGTGAAGGTCTCGTACTCGCCGAGCTTGTTGCCGTCGGCCCGCTTGATGCCGAGGCTCTTGGCGGTCTTGACCACCTCGCAGAGGCCGACCTCCTGCTCCAGGCGCATGAAGAAGGTGTTGACCGAGCCCAGGGTGCCGGTGGTCAGGGTCTTGAAGCCGCCGCCGCCCTCGCTGGAGTTGTGGATGTCGTGGCTGGGGTCGCCGACCGCGTTGCCCTTGCAGTCGCGGAACGCGCCGTAGCTCGAGGCGGTGTAGGCGGCACCGGTGCTGAAGCCGTCGTCGAGCTTGAACCCCTTGCCCAGGGCGGTGAGCAGGGTGAAGACCTTGAACGTCGACCCCGCCTGGAAGCCCGTGCCACCGCCGTGCTGGACGTCGCTGGCGAGGTTGTAGCTCATCTGGTTCTTCTTCTTGTCCCGCCCGAAGTCCCGGCTGGCGGCCATCGCCTTGATGGCGCCGGTGCCGGGCACGACCATCGCCTGCGCGGCGACCGGCTTGTCGCTGGACTTCACGAACTTCTTGATGGCCTTCTCCGAGGCGGCCTGCGCCTTCGTGTCGAGCGTCGTCTTGATCGTCAGGCCGCCGCGCTGGAGCAGCCTCTGGCGCTGCTCGGGGGTCTTGCCGAAGATCTCGTTGTTGAGGATCTCGTTCTGGGCGTAGAGGCAGAAGTAGGGGTACGGGCTCTCGTCGCAGCCGCCGGGGACCGAGATGTCCTTGTAGCCGAGCTTCTTGGCCTTGGCCTCCTCGGCCTCCTGCGGCGTGATCTTGCCCAGCTCGGCCATCCGGTTCAGGACGGTGTTGCGCCGGTCGAGGAGCCGCGCGCGGGACTCCTTGCCGGCGTTCGGGTCGGTCCGGCTGGGGTTCTGCACGGCCCCGGCCAGCGTCGCGGCCTCGACCAGGGTCAGCTTGGAGGCGGGCTTGCCGAAGAACCGCTTCGAGGCGGCCTGGATCCCGTGGGCGCCGGCGCCGAAGTAGGCGATGTTGAGGTAGCGCTCCAGGATCTGCGGCTTGGAGTACTTCTCCTCGATGGCGAGCGCGTAGCGCAGCTCGTTCAGCTTGCGGGAGAGGGTCTGCTCGACGGCGGCGGCCCTCTCCTCCGGGGTCTCCGCGGCGTTGACCAGCACGAGCTTGACGTACTGCTGCGTGATGGAGGATCCACCCTGGACGCCTCCGCCGCCCGCGAAGTTCTTCACCGCCGCGCGGAGCGTGCCCTCGGGGTCGATCGCGCCGTGCTCGTAGAACCGGAAGTCCTCGATCGAGACGATCGCGGTCTGCATGATGTCGGCGACCTGGTCGAGCTTCACCGACTCGCGGTTCTCGAAGTAGAACTGGGCGAACTGCTTGCCGTTCGCATCGAGCAGGGTGGTCTTCTCGGCAAGCGGGGGCTCCGGTAGCTCCTCGGGGAGCAGATGTAGCTCCTCCGTGGCCGACTTGACGGTCATACCCGCGCCGCCGACAGCCGGGAACGCCACGGCGGCGACCAGCACGCCTCCGACGGTGGCCGCGGCGAGCAACCGCACCACGTTACCGATGCTCGTGAGCACTGACCCCTGAGCTTTGCCTTCAGCATGCACGACTCCAAGGGTACGTCGGACGGATGACCCAAACGGTAACGGAAGCCCATTTCGCCTTGACTTGTCCGTGTATCGGACGCAGGTGACTAGTCATTCCCGGCCAGATGGCCGCCGATGACCATGCGAGAAATTGGTCCCGCCGGGGTCTGTCGGCCCGAACGTCTGATTGCGTACGTTCTCCTTCTGCGGCAACTGAATACGGAGGCTCGACGCCCGCGCCCGTCGGCCCCAAGTCACGACTGACCACCTAAGGGGAGTGGGGTCGAATGTGGATCACGGATTGGACCTCCCGTGCGGCCTGTAAGGGTGCGGATCCTGACGCGTTGTTCGTTCAGGGCGCTGCCCAGAACCGAGCGAAGCTGATCTGCCGGGGATGCCCGGTCCGGACCGAATGCCTCGCCGATGCGCTGGACAATCGCATCGAGTTCGGGGTGTGGGGCGGGATGACCGAGCGCGAACGTCGAGCGCTGCTGCGCCGGCGACCGGACGTCGACTCCTGGCGGGACCTGCTGGAGTTGGCCAAAGAAGAGTACGAGCGAACGAACGAGCTGATCGCCGGCTGAGTTCCCGCTGATCCCGTACGGCTGGCGCCGAGCGTCAGCCGTACACGCACGTCCGTCTCCGGTCACCGTCCGCGCACGCGGGCGGGCGGCCGGTGCACGGGCGGGCGGTTCACGGTGCCGATCGGTGTTGACCGGCGTTGACCGTGGTACCGGCCTACCGGGTCCCACGGCGTCGGCCGATGCCGGCTCGGCCGGTCGGTCGGTTCACGATGCCGTGTGCCGGTGACCGGCCCGCGGTGCCGCGTCGGTGCGGGTGTCGATGCCGGTCGGTGACGCGTCACTGGGCGGCCAGCAGTTCGCCCACCCGGCGCAGGCCCTCCAGGTCGTGCACGTCCTCGGACATGGCGGCGACCTGGGCGACGGGCACCGTGGGGTGGGCGGAGACGAAGTGCTCCTGCTCGCGGTGCTCGCGGGCGGCCAGCTGCATCCGTCCGGCGTGCAGGCGCAGTACGGCGGAGGTGAGCTCGTGCTCGCCCCGCGCCTCCAAGTCCTCGGCCGCGGCGGTACTGCGTGCCGCCGACAGCACGGCCGCCGGGGCGCGGTGCACCCGGTTCACCACGAGCCCGGCCAGGGGCATGCGCTCCTCGGCGAGCCTCTCCACGAAGTAGGACGCCTCGCGCATGGCGTCGCGTTCGGGCGCGGCCACGACGACGAAGGCGGTTCCCGGGGCCTGCAGGAGCTTGTAGGTCTGCTCCGCCCTGGCCCTGAACCCGCCGAAGACCGCGTCCAGCGCGGAGACGAACGTCTGCAGGTCCTTGAGCACCTGCGCGCCCAGCAGCTTGGTCAGCGCCCCGGCGACGAGGCCGAACCCGGCGTTGAGCAGTTTGAACGCGCTGCGCCCGCCCGCCTTGGCGGGGGCCATGAGCAGCCGGATGAGCCTGCCGTCGAGGAAGCGGCCCAGCCGTTCCGGGGCGTCCAGGAAGTCGAGCGCGGAACGCGACGGCGGGGTGTCGACGATGATCAGATCCCAGTCGCCGGAGCGGCGGAGCTGGCCGAGCTTCTCCATCGCCATGTACTCCTGCGTCCCGGCGAAGCTGGACGACAGGGACTGGTAGAAGGGGTTCGTCAGGATCTGGCGGGCTCGCTCGGGGTCCGCGTGCGCCTCGATGATCTCATCGAAGGTGCGCTTCATGTCGAGCATCATGGCGTGCAGCACGCCCTCGCCCCGCACGCCCGCGACGGGCCGCGGGGTGTTGTCGAGCTCGGTGAGCCCCATGGACTGCGCCAGCCGCCGGGCGGGGTCCACGGTGAGCACCACGGCCGACCGGCCGCGCTCGGCCGCGCGCAGCCCGAGCGCCGCGGCCGTGGTGGTCTTGCCGACGCCGCCGGAGCCGCAGCAGACGACGATCCGGGTGCCCGGGTCGTCGATGATCGCGTCGAGGTCGAGGACCGGGACGGTCCGGTGCCTGACGGACCGCTCGCTGCGCTCGCTCATGCCGCTCCCTGCGCGTGGATCGATTCGGCCAGTTCGTACAGTCCCGCCAGGTCCACTCCGTCCGCCAGCAGCGGCAGCTCGTACCGCGGGCGGCCCGAGGTGTCCAGCGACCGCCTCTCGCGGTGTTCCAGACGGGTGCGGTGGGCGTGCTCGGCGATCTCCTCGGCCAGGGCCTCGGCCACCGCGGTCGCGTCGGAGCCGCCCTCGGCGAGCCCGGCGGCCTTCAGCCCGAGCGCGATCTCGGCCGTGTCGAACCTGCCCTTGGCGGCGGCGTTCAGGATCGAGGCGGGAAGCAGCGACTCCCTGACCATGTTCGTGAAGATCCCGCCGGGCGGCAGGCCGGCCGTCCGTAACTCGTCGAGTCCGTCCAGGGTCTCCTGGACCGGCATCTCCTCCAGGAGCGTGACGAAGTGCACCGCGGTCTCCGGGGAGGACACGACGCCGTTCACCAGGTCGGCGTGGTGCTTGATCGGCCCGACCCTGGCGAGCCCGGCCACCTCGTTGGTGACGTTGAGGAAACGGGCGACCCGGCCGGTCGGCGGCGCGTCCAGCACGACCGCGTCGTAGATCCGCCTGCCGGTCTTGTCCTTGCGCCGGACCGCCTCACTGGTCTTGCCGGTGACCAGGACGTCGCGGAAGCCGGGGGCGATGGTGGTCGCGAAGTCGACGACCCCCATCTTGGTGAGGGCCTTGCCCGCCCTGCGCATGCCGTAGAACATCTCGAGGTATTCGAGCATGGCCTCTTCGGGGTCGATGGCCAGCGCGTACACGTCCCCGCCGTCGGGGGCGACGGCGATCTTCCGCTCCTCGTACGGCAGCGGCGGCAGGTCGAAGACCTGGGCGATTCCCTGCCGGCCCTCGACCTCGACCAGCAGGACCTTGCGCCCGCCGGAGGCGAGGGCCAGGGCGAGGGCGGCGGCCACCGTGGTCTTCCCAGTGCCGCCCTTACCGGTGACGACGTGGAGGCGTACGCCATCCCAATCGGTGTCGCGAGCTCTCACGCTTCGAAGGCTACCCAACGGCCACCTGGCGATTCGCCGGGACCGTCCATGCCGAAACCTTTATGTCGATTCTCACAGCCCGTTGGGGAGTGATCGACCCGGTGGAGCGGCCGGACGCGCCCCGATCGGCGGTAAGCCGGTGGGCCGCCGCCCGTCCCGGCGGCTCTCGCTAATGTGTCCCACATGACGCAATGGGAGTACTCGACGGTGCCTCTGCTGGTCCACGCGACCAAGCAGATTCTCGACAACTGGGGTCAGGACGGCTGGGAGCTCGTCCAGGTCGTGCCGGGGCCGAACCCCGAGCAGCTGGTCGCCTACCTGAAGAGGGTGAAGCAGTGACTCCGGAGGAGAGGCTGGCGGAGCTCGGCCTGACGCTTCCCGAAGTGGTGACGCCGCTGGCGGCCTACGTCCCGGCCGTCCGCTCGGGCGACTACGTCTACACCTCGGGCCAGCTCCCGATGGTGGACGGCAAGCTCCTGACGACCGGCAAGGTCGGCGCCGAGGTGAGCGCGGAGGAGGCCCGTGAGCTCGCCAGGACCTGCGCGCTCAACGCGCTCGCGGCGCTCCGGTCGGTGGCCGGGGATCTGTCCAACGTCGTCCGGATCGTCAAGGTCGTCGGCTTCGTGGCCAGCGACCCCTCCTTCACCGGCCAGCCGCAGGTGATCAACGGCGCCAGCGAGCTGCTCGTCGAGGTCCTGGGCGAGGCGGGCAAGCACGCTCGCAGCGCGGTCGGCGTGGCGGTCCTCCCGATGGGCGCGCCCGTCGAGGTCGAGCTGATCGCCGAGGTCGGCTGACGTTCGCCCGGGGCGGGAGCCGTACCACATCATGGGTTCCGAAAACCGAGTGTTGTTCCGGTGGGAGGGCTGAATGGGAGGGATTCCGCTCCGTGGCGAGCTCGTAGAGCGCGCGCGTGACATCCTGGCCGGGCGGGTCGAGCCCGTCCCGGCCCGGGATGCCGCGACCGTGGTCCTGCTGCGCGAGGGGAACGGCGGGGAGCCCGAGGTCTATCTGCTCAGACGCAGGGCGAGCATGGCCTTCGCGGCCGGCGCCTACGTCTTTCCCGGTGGCGGGGTCGACCCCCGTGACGCCGACCACACGATCTCCTGGGAGGGGCCCTCGCCCGCGGAGTGGGGGCGGGTCTTCCACACGACGGAGCGGGCCGCGCGAGGCCTGGTCTGCGCCGCGGTGCGGGAGATGTTCGAGGAGTCGGGCGTCCTGCTCGCCGGGCCGTCCGGCGGGTCCGTGGTCGCCGACACCACCGGCGACGACTGGGAGGCCGACCGGCTCGCGCTGATCGACCGGACCCTGTCGTTCGCCGACTTCCTGGGCGAACGGTCCCTGGTGCTCCGCTCCGACCTGCTGCGCCCCTGGGCTCACTGGATCACTCCCGAGGTCGAGAACCGGCGCTTCGACACCCGCTTCTTCGTCGCGGCGCTCCCGCCCGGCCAGCGTCCCCGCGACGTCGGCGGCGAGGCCGACCAGGTGGCGTGGGTACGGCCGGCCGACGCGCTCGAGGACTCCCGGCGGGGCCGGATCCTGCTGATGTCCCCGACCCGCCGCACGCTCAGGGAGATCTCCGCTCACCGGACCGTGGCCGACGTCCTCGCGGCCGAACGTGAGATCGTCACCTTCATGCCCGGTGTCGTGGAGGTGGACGGAGAGATGCGCATCGTGCTCGACGACGACCACGGGTCCGGCGCCGCATGAGCGGGCTGCGGATCCCCCTCGACGGTCCCGACGGCTCGGGGACCGACCACGCGTTCAACCTTCTCGCCCCGAACCCGTCCTCCATGACCCTGGACGGCACCAACACGTGGGTGATCGGCCTGGGGGAGGAAGTGCTGGTCGTCGATCCGGGGCCGGACGACGAGAGCCACCTGCGCAGGGTGGCCGGCCACCTCGCCGGGCGCAGGGTGACGGCGATCCTGCTGACCCACGGGCACCCCGACCACAGCGCCGGCGCGGGCGGGTTCGCCGAGCTGGTCGGCGCCCCCGTCAGGGCCCTGGACCCCCGGCAGCGGCTCGGCGACGAGGGCCTGGGCGACGGCGACGTGCTCACCGTGGGCGGCCTGGAGGTGCACGTCGTCGGCACGCCGGGTCACTCGTTCGACTCGCTCTGTTTCTGGCTGCCCGAGGACGGGGCCGTTCTCACCGGCGACACCGTGCTCGGCCGGGGCACCACCGTGATCGCCCCCGACGGGGACCTGGGCGACTATCTGCGCTCCCTCGACCGCCTGCGGGCGACGGTCGAGCGGGTGGGCGCGCGGGCGCTGCTCCCCGGGCACGGCCCGGTGCTGCCCGACCCGATCGGCGCGCTCGACGGCTACATCGCGCACCGCAGGCAGCGGCTCGACCAGATCAGGCGGGCGCGCGGGCAGGGGGCGGCGACGGTGCGGGAGATCGTCGAGATCGTCTACGCCGACGTGGACAGATCGCTCTGGCCCGCCGCGGAGATGTCGGTCCGAGCCCAGCTGTCCTATCTCGGCGACACCTGAGGGCGTCGCGGCCCGGAGCGCCCGAGCTCCGCGACGCCGCCGGGCGGTGCCGATGTCAGCGGGAGCGGTTGTGCAGCCGCTCCAGGTCCATGATGACCACGGCCTTGGCCTCGATGCGCAGCCAGCCGCGCTGGGCGAAGTCGGCCAGAGCCTTGTTGACGGTCTCCCGCGAGGCGCCGACCAGCTGGGCCAGCTCCTCCTGGGTGAGGTCGTGGTGGACCCGGACGCCGTCGTCGATCCGCTGGCCGAAGCGCTCGGCCAGGTCGAGCAGGGCCTTGGCGACCCGGCCGGGGACGTCGGTGAAGACCAGGTCGGCCAGCACGTCGTTGGTACGGCGCAGCCGCTGGGCCAGGGCGCGCAGCAGGTGCAGGGCGACCTCGGGGCGGCCGGTCAGCCAGGGCCGGAGGTCGTCGTGGCCGAGTCCGGCCAGGCGGACGTCGGTCAGCGCGGTGGCGGAGGCCGTACGCGGGCGGGGGTCGAACAGCGAGAGCTCGCCGAACATCTCGCCGGGACCGAGAACGCTGAGGAGGTTCTCCCGGCCGTCGGGAGCGGTCCTGGACAGCTTGATCTTGCCTTCGAGCACTACGTAGAGGCGGTCTCCGGTCTCGTTCTCGCTGAACAGCGTCTGTCCCTTGGACAGCTCGACCTCCGAGACACTCGTGCGTAGCGCGGCGGCGCCCTCGCGGTCGAGCGCCGAGAACAGAGGCGCCTTGCCCAGCACGTCGTCGGTGTTCACAGTGCCTCCTGTTTCACGGCTCACGCAGTTATTGTGACCCATCCCACCGAGCCGCTCTCAGGGGGGCCGCACGCGTGGCCCTCCGGGGCGCTCCGTACCGTCGATCCAGCTGGTGAGTCGCATGTTGTGGTGATCCTCCGCTATGGGGGATTAATTGCATTCTTGCCGAAACCTGGCCGGACATACACCGCGGGTCCGGCGGGGCGGCGCCCTAGGCGCGCACGGCCCGGCCGGGGCGCGGGCGCGGGCCCCGGCCCCGCGCGTGCCCCGGCCGGGACCGTCACTCGTCGGCCGCGCCGCGGAGTTCCCAGACGCCCCGGCGGCGCAGGACAAGCAGGTAGTAGGCGGCGAAGACGACGGCGATGCCGGCGGTGATGTAGAGGCTGGGCCGTCCCACCGCGGGATCGAGGAAGTTGCGGTAGACGACGTAGCCGATGGCGGCCAGGGCCAGGATCGGCGCGACGGGGAACCACGGCATGCGGTAGGCGGCGTGCGCGGTCGAGCCGTTGCGGCGGCCGGCGATGGCCGAGACGCAGAGGGCGGCGTAGACGGCGATGATCGTGGTGGCGGTGACGACCAGCAGGAACTGCTCGTCGGCGTAGCAGAACCCGGCGCCGATGAGCCCGACGCCGATGGTGGCGATCCACGGGCTGCCGTAGCGGGGGTGGATCGAGGCGAGGGCCCGGCTGACCGGTTCCGGCCAGGTGGCGTCGCGGCCGGTGCTGAAGATCATGCGGGCGGTGACGAGGATGATGGCGAGGACGGCGTTGAGGATGGCCACCGCGATGATGAGGCTGACGACGTCGTTCAGCGTCGATCCGGCGCGGGCGGTGATGAAGTACTCCATCATGTTGCCCGCGCCGAAGAGGTCGGGGAGCGAGGGCGATCCCATGAGCACCGCGGTGACCGGGATCAGCTCGGAGGCGACGGTGATGCCCAGGGCCCAGAGGATGGTCTTGGCGATGCCGCGGTGGGCGTCCTGGGTCTCCTCGCCGAGATACACCGCGGCGCCGTACCCGTTGTAGGAGAAGATCGCGACGGCGGTCGCGGCCCCGATCACCCCGACGGAGGCCGCGACGACCGTGCCGTTCTGCCCGGCCGCCACCGGGTGCAGCACGAGGTCGGCGAGGGAGCGCTCGGGACGCAGGAAGCCCAGCGCGCTCACCACGACCAGGGCGATCATCTCGATGGCCAGGAAGACGCCGGTCACCCAGGCGTTGAGCTTGATGTCGAAGACGGCCATCACGGTCGCGACGACGGTCGTCACGGCCGCGACGGTCGGGACGTGGAGGCCGGGGAAGAGCACCGCCAGATAGGTGCCGACGCCGAGCGCGATCACCGCGACGATGAGCAGCTGGGTGATCATGAACAGGCCGAGGACGACGAAGCCGGGCAGGCGGCCGAAGGTGCGGGCCACGATCGCGTACTCGCCGCCGCTGAGCGGGTAGGCCGAGCCGAGTTCGGCGTAGACGAACGCCATGAAGACGCCCACCACGCCCGCGAGCAGGAAGGCCAGGAATGCGCCGGTGCCGGCCTGGCCGATGACGCCCGGCGCGATGATGAAGACCGACGAGGCGGGTGAGATCGCCGACAGGGTGATGAACAGGGTGCCGAGGAGCTTCAGCCCTCGGTGCAGGTGGGGATGGGCGGCGTTCGCCGCCGGAACGGACTCGGAGGGGGTCGTGTCAGGAGCGGCCACAGGGACTCCTCAGGCATGGTTCTTTGATGTTGCATCAAAGAACTGTGCTGGATCCAAGTCAATAGACCTGCCGGTAAAGGATGTGTTTCGGGGTGATGGGTTGCGTTTCCTGACCGATGTCTAGAGAATCACCGGCATGGCACGACCTAGCCAGGCCCATGTGAGACGCGCCGAGCTCGTCACCGCGGCCCGCGAGGCGCTCCTGCGGCGCGGCGTCATCGACCTGCGCCTGCGGGACGTGGCCGAGCAGGCGAACATGTCGACGGGGTCGGTCCTCTACTACTTCCCCACGCTGACCGACCTGCTGCGCGAGGTGCAGCGGGAGGCGGTCGAGCGCTTCTGCGTCGACCGGGAGAAGGCCGCCCGGGAGGAGCCCGACCCCAGGCGCCGGCTGCTCGGGATGATCCGCGCGGGCCTGCCCGCCGGCAGCGACGACGAACTGTGCGTCCTGCTCTACGAACTCGGCACCTACGCCCGCAGGGACCCCGCCTACTCGGCCCAGCACATCCGCCTGTGCGAGCGGCAGGTCGCCCTGTACGCGGCCATCCTCGAGGCGGGAGCGGCGAGCGGGGTGTTCACGCTGACCCGCGACGCCATCACCCTCGCACGCAACCTCGTCATGCTCGAGGACGGCCTGGGCCTCCACGTCACCCAGGCGGTGCCCACCCTCGACACCCGGCAGGCCGAGCACCTCCTGCTGGCGTACGCGGCCGACGTGACCGGCTGCGACCTGGAGAACCTGGAAGGACCTGACGAACGATGACACGCGCACGCGCCCGCGAACTCGGCCTGCCGCTGCCGGGCCGTACCGGGCCCGACAACGCCATCACCGACGTGCCGGGGGTGGAGGTCGGCTACACCACCCTCGTCGAGGGCGAGGCGGTCCGCACCGGCGTCACCGCGATCCTGCCGCGAGGGCGCGGGGACTTCGACGTGCCGTGCGCGGCCGGATGGTTCTCCCTCAACGGCAACGGCGAGATGACGGGCACGTCCTGGCTCAGCGAGACCGGCTCCCTCCGGCTTCCCGTGCTCATCACCAACACCCACGCCGTGGGCACCTGCCACCGCGGGGTGATCGACTGGGTCGCCCGGGAGAAGCCCGCGGTCGCCGACCAGTGGCTGCTCCCGGTGGTCGCCGAGACCTGGGACGGCTACCTCAACGACATCAACGGACCCCACGTCCGGCCCGAGCACGCCATGGCGGCCATCGACGCCGCCCGCCCGGGACCGGTCGCCGAGGGTTCGGTCGGCGGCGGCACCGGAATGAACTGCTACGCCTTCAAGGGCGGCAGCGGCACCTCCTCGCGGCTGGTCGAGTACGGGCCCGACACCTACACGGTCGGGGCGTTCGTCCAGGCCAACTTCGGCTCCCGCAAGGAGCTCACCGTCTGCGGCGTGCCCGTCGGCCAGGCGCTCGCCGACGACAACCCCATGGAGGACGGCCGGAGGACACCGGCGGGGTCGGGGTCGGTCATCGCCGTCATCGCCACCGACGCGCCGCTGCTGCCGCTGCAGTGCACCGCGCTGGCCCGCCGGGTGCCGCTCGGCCTCGCCCGTACCGGCACCACCGGATCGCACTTCTCCGGCGACATCTTCCTGGCCTTCTCGACCGGCAACCCCGGGGCGCTGACCGCCGACTTCCCCGACGGCGAGCCCGGCTACGAACAGTTGCGCTTCGTTCCCTGGAGCAGGATGGACGACTTCTTCGAGGCCGTCGTCCAGGCCGTTGAGGAGGCCGTGCTCAACGCCCTCTGCGCCGCCGACACCATGATCGGCCGTGGCGGCCGCCGCTCCCCGGGCCTGCCCGTCTCCCGGCTCCTCGACCTGCTCGGACGCTCCTGAGGGGGTGACCGTACGGCCCCGCCGCGCCCGTCCACCGAGTCCGCCTCCGCGCCCGCCCTCGTGCCCGCCCTCGTGCCCGTGCCCGTCCTCGTGCCCGTCCGTGCCGGACGCCACGGGGGTGTGCGCGGCGGGCGTGCACTGTGGGCGTGCACGGTGGGTGTGCGCTGTGGGTGTGCACGGTGGGCCGGAGAGGCGCCGGACATCGCTCACGAGGCCCGCCGAGGCCCTACGCTTGCGGCATGGCGAGCACGAACACCGCGACGCCGCAGCCGCGACGTCGGAGGAAGCCGGAGACCCAGCTGGGACTCGTACGGCGGGCGCGGCAGATGGACCGGATCCTCACCGAGACCTACCCCGACGCGCACTGCGAACTCGACTTCACCGACCCTCTTGAGCTGCTGGTCGCCACGATCCTGTCCGCGCAGTGCACGGACAAGCGGGTCAACATGGTCACCCCCTCACTTTTCGCGAAATATCCAACGGCGGAGGACTACGCCGGGGCCGACCGCGCGGAGCTGGAGGAGATCATCCGGTCGACCGGCTTCTACCGGGCGAAGGCCAACAGCATCATCGGCATGGCGCAGGTCCTGTGCGAGCGCTACGGCGGGGAGGTCCCCGGCAGGCTCGAAGACCTGGTCAAGCTCCCCGGCGTCGGCCGCAAGACCGCCAACGTGGTGCTGGGCAACGCCTTCGGCGTGCCGGGCATCACCGTGGACACCCACTTCCAGCGTCTCGTCAACCGGTTCGGCTGGACCACGGAGACCGACCCGGTCAAGATCGAGCACATCGTCGCCGTACTGATCGCCAAGCGTGACTGGACGATGGCCTCCCACCGGCTGATCTGGCACGGCCGCCGCATCTGCCACGCCCGCAAACCCGCCTGCGGCGCGTGTCCCCTCGCCGCGCTCTGTCCCGCCTTCGGCACCGGTCCCACCGACCCCGCCCAGGCCGCCAAGCTGGTGCGTCCCGGCCCCTTCTCGTGACGTGACCGGGGTCTCCCGCGGACGGGGAGCCCCTCGACCGGCGGCTTCGCGGTACCGGCGCGGTGACCCGCGCGCCCGCCCGGCCGTACCGGCGGGCCCGTCCCGTCCGGGGCGCCGGCCGTGTCCGAGAAGACCTCCGTGCCTGGGAAGCACGAGCCGGGGGTGTCGTGTTGCAGAGACCGGAGGTGTGCCCGTGGAAGTGCCCGAATGGTTGGAGACGCTGGCCGAGAAGGGCGCGCGGGCACAGGTGCCCCTGGCGTTGCGCCCGCCCGAGGCCGGAGGCCGCCCGGCGGCGGTGCTCATGTTGTTCGGTGAGGGGCCGCACGGCCCGGACGTGCTCCTGATCCAGCGCAGCTCCCGGGGGCGCAGGCACGCCGGGCAGCCCGCCTTCCCCGGCGGCGGCGTCGACCCGGAGGACGGCGGCCCGGTCGCCGCCGCGCTGCGCGAGGCGCGGGAGGAGACCGGCGTCGACCCGGCGGGCGTCCACGTGGTCGGCACCATGCCCGAGCTGTACATCTGGCGCAGCGACAACCGGGTCACCCCGGTCCTGGGCTGGTGGCACACGCCCTCCGTCGTGCACGCCGCCTCACCGGACGAGGTCGAGTCGGTCGAGCGCGTTCCGATCTCCGAGCTCGCCGACCCGGTCAACCGCCTCAGCCTGCGCCACCCCAGCGGCCTGACCGGGCCCGCATTCCGGGTGCGCGGGCTGCTGGTGTGGGGTTTCACCGCGGGAGTGCTCGACGGCCTGCTCACGCACTCGGGCTTCGCGCTCCCCTGGGACCCGTCGCGGGTCGAGGACCTGCCCCCGGACGTCGTCAACCTCGCCTCCCGCTGAGAGACGTCCCACTGAGAGACATCCCACTGAGAGACGTCTGAGAGACGTCGGCCTCGTCCCCGCCGGGAGGGCGAGCCCGGCACGGGCAAGGCGCTAGCCGATGTCCTCGACCCTGCGGCCCGTCGCCAGGGCCAGGCCGAGACGGGCCCACTCGGCCACGTCGTCGTCGGTGTCCTCGGTCAGCCGCTCCAGCGCGACCAGCCCCGCCGGGTCGGGCGGGTTGCCGATGATGTTCGGCAGGGCGTAGGCGGCGCCGTACCTGATCCTGGGGTCGAGGTGCTCGCCCAGGGCGATCACCGAGGGCAGCGCGCGGCGGTCCCTGAGGTGGCCGAAGGCGATCAGCACCGAGTAGAGCACCATGCAGTCGTCCTCGCTGGCCGCCAGGAACCGCAGCACGGGCAGGCTCCGGTCGACGAACGGAAGCCTGCCGATGATGTCCACCCCGAGCATCCGCTCGGCGGCCGTCTCTCCCGCGCACAGCCGCCTGGCCGCGGTGAAGGTCTCCAGATCGCCGCGTTCGTGCAGCATGGCGATCGCGTTCCAGCGGGTCGTGCCGTCCTGGTCCCGGTCACGCAGTGCCGTCTCGATGAGAGCTTCCACGGCCGGCGACCCCCCGATCGTTGCCATACGGCCACGATAACCGTAGGGACCTCCGACAAGGGGTGCACGCGCGGGCCGGTCGCTGGATACCGTAAAGGGGTGAGCGGTGATCTCCTCGACCTCATCCTGATCGCCCTGATGGTGGCCTTCGCGGTGTCGGGGTACCGCCAGGGGTTCATCATCGGTGCCCTGAGCTTCGTCGGATTCATCGGCGGCGCGCTGCTGGGCATCTTCATCGCCCCCCCGATCGCCGAGGCCGTGGTGGAGGGCGACACCGAGCGGGCGCTGCTCGCCATCGTCATCGTCTTCCTCACCGCCACGATCGGGCAGTTCGCCTCCTCGACGATCGGCGCCGTGGTCCGCAGCCACGTCACCTGGGAGCCCGCCGCGGTGGTCGACGCGGTCGGCGGCACCTTCGCCAGCGCGTTCTCCGTGCTGGTCATCGCCTGGCTGATCGGTTCGCTGATCGCCTCGTCGCAGTTCACGCTGCTGAGCGAGCAGGTCAACAAGTCACTGCTGATCAGCACCGTCGACCAGGCGCTGCCGAGCGCGGCCAAGGAGTTCCAGAAACCGTTCAAGGACTTCATCGACACCTCGGGCTTCCCCAAGGTGTTCGACGCCATCGGCGGCAGCCAGCTCGTCGACGTGGCGCCCCCCGACCGGAGCGTGCTGAAGGGCCCGCAGCTCGCGCGGGCCCGCAGGGGCATCGTCAAGGTCCAGGGCGTCGCCACGAGCTGCCGCAGGCACATCGAGGGCACCGGCTTCGTCTACGCGCAGAACAAGATCATGACGAACGCCCACGTGGTCGCGGGAGTCGATCGGGATCTCCAGGTCACCGACTACCTCAACAACTCCCACCAGGCCAAGGTCGTCCTCTACAACCCCGACAGGGACATCGCGATCCTCTACGTCCCCGGCCTGAACATGCCGGTCCTGCGCTTCGACGGCACGGCCAAGAAGGGCGACAACGCGATCATCGCGGGCTTCCCGCACGGCCAGGGCTTCACCACGAACGAGGCCCGCATCCGGGTGCAGCAGCGGGCCAAGGGCCCCGACATCTACGAGCGCAAGACCGTCGTCCGCGACGTGTACGCCATCCGCGGCCTGGTCAGGCAGGGCAACTCGGGCGGGCCCCTGCTGACCACGGACGGCCGGGTCTACGGGGTGGTCTTCGCCGCGGCCCTCGACCAGCGGGAGACCGGTTTCGTGCTGACCGCGGCCGAGGTCTCACCGGACGCCGAGGACGGCTCCAAGCTGTTCAACCGGGTGAGCACCCAGGAGTGCGACCAGAACGGCTGACGCGGTGGCCGCGGGCCCTCGCCGGGGTCCGTCCGGGCGTCAGCGGAGCAGGTCCCTGATCCTGGCGATGGCCGCTCCGGGCTCCGGGTCGTCCATGGCCCCCAGTTCACGCGCCGTCCGGGCGATCTCCTCGTACGGCGTGCCGTACGAGGAGATCCTGTCCGCGCCCCGCGCGAACAGCGCCGAGGCCCCGCGCCGGTTCCCCCGCTGGAGATGGGTGAGCCCGACACAGATCTGCGCCAGCCCCTGCCACAGCTCGCGCTCCCGCTCGGGAGAGTTCTTCCACCGGCCCTCAAGGACCTCGTGGGCGTGGAAGGGACGCTCCTCGCCGAGCAGCCTGTACGCCTCGGAGAGCGCCTCCCGCGCGCTGGGCGCGTAGTCGTCGGGGACGCGCTCGACCCCCTGGGCTCCGCGGGGCAGCGGGCGCCCGAGGGCGTCGCGGGGCCGCCCGCTGCGGGGTCTGCCCTCCGGGTCGCGGTCTCGCGAGATCATCGGCCGTCTCCCGTCGCGTCCGCCCTGTCCGTCGCGTCCGTCGCGTCCGTCGCGTCCGTCGCGTCCGTCGCGTCCGCCGTGTCCGTCGCGTGCCTCCGCGCCGCGGGCCGGGTGCGGTGCCGTACCGCCGGCCCGGCGTCGTTCCGCACCGCCGGCCGGGTGCCCGGCGGGGTCACCGGTCGGGCTCCGGATCGCCCAGCCAGGAGATGAGCTCGGCGTCGAACTCCTCGGGCCGCTCCTCGTGCGGGAAGTGGCCCGCGCCCTCGATCAGCCGCCACCGGTAGGGGGCGGTCACGTAGCGGCCGGAGCCCTGGGCGGTGCGGGGCAGCGCGTGCCCGTCGAGCGCGCCGTGGATCTGCAGCGTGGGCGAGCCGATCCCGCTCCGCATCATCCTGGCGTAACGGAGCCCGTCCGGGCGGAGCTGGGAGCGGGCGAACCAGCGGTGATACTCCAGCGCGCAGTGGGCGACGGTGGGAATGCGGAACACGTCGCGGTAGGTCTTCGCGACGTCCTCCTCCGGCCAGCCGGGGCCGGACCACTCGTCGAGTATCCGCCCGACCAGCGCGCCCTCCTTGGTGGTCAGGCGCCACTCGGGCAGAAAGGGCAGCTGGAAGCCCAGGGCGTACGCGCTCGCCCTGAGCTGGCCGAACGGGTCGGACAGCAGCGAGGAGCGGAGCCTGAGCGGGTGCGGGGCCGACACCGGGACCAGCCGCAGGACCGCCTTCGGGTCCCGCACGGCCATGGTCCAGGCCAGCAGCCCTCCCCAGTCGTGGCCGACGACGGTCGCGACGCTCTCGCCCAGCGCCCGGACCAGCCCGGCCGCGTCGCCCGCCAGCGTCGGCAGGTCGTAGCCGCGCGGTGGCTTGTCGCTGGCGCCGTACCCCCGCAGGTCGACGGCGACGGCGCGGTAGCCCGCGGCGGGAAGCGAGACGAGCTGGTGACGCCAGGTCCACCAGAACTGGGGAAAGCCGTGCAGCAACAGCACGAGCGGGCCCTCACCGGCCTCGACCACGTGGAACCTGGTGCCGCCCGCGTGGACGGAACGGTGGGTCCACGGGCCCTCAAGCCTGACCAGGGACTCGTCGGGATCGCTCACCGGGCCGGTCTCACCGGTTCGCGATGGGTGCCGACCTGGCCCGCGGTCGGCGGGGCGACCGCGGCGGTCGTGCCGGTGACCTCGGTCTCCCCGCTCTTGAGGTTCTTGAGCGAGCGCACGGTCCGCTTCATCCCGGCCAGGCCCTTGAGCCGCCGGACTCCGAGCAGGACCAGCAGGGCGGCCACGACCAGGTAGAACGCCGTGACGACCGCGAAGGCCAGCCACGTCCACACCCCCAGCGCGACCAGCCCGTAGGCGATGGCGAACGACGCCAGGATCAGGCACAGGTGGGCGATGAACGCGGCGGCGCCGAAGAGCCCGGCGGCCGTGCCCACGCGTTTGGCGTCGAACCTGAGCTCGGCCTTGGCCAGCTCGATCTCGGCGCGCACCAGGGTGGAGATGTGGTCGGTCGCGTTGGCGACCAGCGCGCCCAGCGACTCTTCCTGCGGTTCCGCGGCCAGCGGTTCCGCGGACGGATTGTGTGTCATGACGATCTCCTATCGAGCGCAGGTCTCAAACATCATCCTGTGCGTTGACGCGGTTACGCACGCGCACCCGGAGCAGGATCGCGGCCAGTAGCGAGGACACGACGCTCGCCGCGAGCACGCCGGTGGTCACCGCGTTCACCCGTCCCGGATCGTCGCTGTAGGCCAGGCCGGCGATGAGCAGGGACACGGTGAACCCGATTCCGGCCAGTATCGAGACGGCCGCCATGTCTCGCCAGTGCAACTCCTCCGACAGTTTCGCCAAGCCGAGCCGTACGGCCAGCCATGCCCCGCCGAAGACCCCGAGGAACTTGCCGACCACCAGGCCGACGACCACGCCGAGCACCACCCGGTCGGTGAAGATCGCGCCCAGGCTCTCGGAGCTGAGCGTGACCCCGGCGGACATGAACGCGAACACGGGCACCGCGAAGCCCGCGGACAGGGGCCGCAGGTAGTGGTCGGCCAGTTCGGCGGGGGACCTGTCCTCGCCGGGGTCGCTGTGCACGCGGGTCATCAGGCCGAGCGCCACGCCCGCGACGGTCGCGTGGACGCCGCTGATCTCGATGAGATACCAGGCGAGGAGGGCGAGCGGCAGGTATGTCCACAGGCCGCGGACCCGCCTGGCCTGCAGCAGGCCGTACAGGGCGATGACCGCGATCCCGGCCACGAGGGCCAGGACGTTCAGGTGCCGGGTGAAGAAGACGGCGATGACGCTGATCGCGCCGAGGTCGTCGACCACGGCGCTGGTCAGCAGGAAGGCGCGGAGCGCGGCGGGCATCGCGCTGGCTGTGACGGCCAGCACCGCCAGCGCGAAGGCGATGTCGGTCGCGGTGGGGATGGCCCAGCCCTGTCTGGCGCCCGGCGCTCCCCAGCTCACCGCCAGATAGATCAGCGCCGGAACGATCATTCCGGCGATCGCGGCGATGATGGGCAGCGCGGCCTTGCGGAGGTTGGACAGCTCGCCGTGGACGAACTCCTCCTTGACCTCGATCCCCGCCACGAAGAAGAAGATCGTGAGCAGGCCGTTCTGGACCCATTTGTAGAGCTCGAAGTCCAGGTGGAGGAAGGCGGGACCGAACGTCGCGTTGCGCAGCGCCTCGTAGGAGCCGCCGGAGACGTTGGCCCAGACCAGCGCGACGACCGTGGCGAGCAGCATGATGACGCCGCCGACAGTCTCGGTCCTGAGGGCCTCCGCGAGCTCGCGGGAGTAGCGGACAGTGGGCCTGAAGGGCCAGATCTCGACGACGCGGCGCATGCGACCTCCGGGATTACAGAGAAGGCCGGTTCCCTCCCTGGCCGACCAGACTTCCCGGCACACCTGATCACCAGCCTACATAGGCCCGCAAAAGGGATTTACAGTACCCTTCATCACGAAAAGGCGCGGATCTCCGTGGGGATCCGCGCCTCTCCCGCCGGTGGGCGGTCGTGCCGTGCCGAGTCTTGATCATGGCCTTGCCCCGGCCGGCCGGGCTCTGGTGGGCCGGGCCGGGCTCGAAGGTCTGTGTTTCCGCGGGCTCGTGCCTTGTGGGCCGTCCGCCCCGAGCCTGGGGTCAGGCCTAGTCCTCGTTCTTGGCGCTGGGCAGCTTCTCGGAGATGAGGTTCATCACCGTGCTGTCGGCCAGCGTGGTGACGTCGCCGACGCTGCGGTTCTCCGCCACGTCACGCAGCAGACGCCGCATGATCTTGCCGGAGCGGGTCTTCGGCAGCTCGGGGACGACCAGGATCTGGCGGGGCTTGGCGATCGGGCCCAGCGTCTTGGCCACGTGGTTGCGCAGCTCGGCCGCGATGTCGTCGCTCTCCTCCGCGTTGCCGCGCAGGATCACGAACGAGACGATCGCCTGGCCGGTGACCGGGTCGGTCGCGCCGACGACGGCGGCCTCGGCGACCTTCGGGTGCGAGACCAGGGCCGACTCGACCTCGGTGGTGGAGATGTTGTGGCCGGAGACGAGCATGACGTCGTCCACCCGGCCGAGCAGCCAGATGTCGCCGTCGTCGTCCCTCTTGGCGCCGTCGCCCGCGAAGTACATGCCCTCGAAGCGGGACCAGTAGGTGTCGATGTAACGCTGGTCGTCGCCCCAGATCGTGCGGAGCATGGAGGGCCACGGGTCGCGGATCGCGAGGTAGCCGCCTCCGCCGTTGCCGACGCTGTTGCCCTGGTCGTCGACCACGTCGGCGGTGATGCCGGGCAGGGGACGCATGGCCGCGCCCGGCTTGGCGCTCGTCACGCCGGGCAGCGGGCTGATCATGATGGCGCCGGTCTCCGTCTGCCACCAGGTGTCCACGACCGGGGTGCGGTTGCCGCCGATGTGCTCGCGGTACCAGACGTACGCCTCGGGGTTGATCGGCTCACCGACGCTGCCCAGGACGCGCAGGGACGACATGTCGTACTTGGCGGGGATGTCGTCGCCCCACTTCATGAAGGTGCGGATCGCCGTCGGCGCGGTGTAGAGGATCGTGACACCGTACTTCTGCACGACCTCCCAGAACCGGCCGCGGTGCGGGGTGTCCGGGGTGCCCTCGTAGATGACGCTGGTGGCGCCGTTGGCGAGCGGGCCGTACACGATGTAGGAGTGACCGGTCACCCAGCCGATGTCGGCGGTGCACCAGTAGACGTCGGTCTCCGGCTTCAGGTCGAACACCGCGTGGTGGGTGTAGGCGGCCTGGGTCAGGTAACCGCCCGTGGTGTGCAGGATGCCCTTGGGCCTGCCGGTCGTGCCGCTGGTGTAAAGGATGTACAGCGGGTGCTCGGCGTCGTGCGGCTGCGCCTCGTGGGTCTCGGACTGCCGGTCGACGAGGTCGTGCCACCAGATGTCCTTGTCCGTCTGGGCGACCTCCTGGCCGGTCCTCCTGACGACCAGGACGTGCTCGATGCCGGGGCACTCCTCGACGGCCTCGTCCACGGTCGGCTTGAGCGCGCTGGGCGCGCCGCGGCGGTAACCGCCGTCGGCGGTGACCACGACCTTGGCGTCCGCGTCCTTGATCCTGCCGCTGAGGGCGCTGGCGGAGAACCCGCCGAACACCACGGAGTGGATCGCGCCGATGCGGGCGCAGGCGAGCATCGTGATCGGCAGCTCGGGGATCATCGGCAGGTAGACGGCGACCCGGTCACCCTTGCCGACACCCAGCTCCTGCAGGGCGTTGGCCGCCTTGGAGACCTCGCGCTGCAGGTCGGCGTAGGTGATGGTACGGCTGTCGCCCTCGGGCTCGCCCTCCCAGTGGTAGGCGACCTTGTCGCCACGACCGGCTTCGACGTGGCGGTCGACACAGTTGTAGGCGATGTTCAGCTCTCCGCCGACGAACCACTTGGCGAAGGGCGGGTTCCACTCAAGGGTGGTGTCCCAGCGCTTGGACCAGGTCAGCCGGTCGGCCTGCTTCTCCCAGAACGCCAGACGGTCCTGCTGGGCCTCGGCGTAGGCGTCGGCGGTCACGTTCGCGGCCGCGGCCAGGTCCGCAGGAGGGGCGAACCGCCGGGTCTCGTGCAACAGGTTCGACAGCGTCTCCTGGGTCTCACGCGACTCGGAACCAGGGGTCTCCGGGGCCACTACACACTCCTTATGTAACTACTGGTCTGACTCGTCGGCTCCCACTTCACCAGGCCAGAGGCGCCTGCGACAAGAGGTCTAGACTGGTCTGTACCAATCGGTGATAGCGGGCCATATGCTTCACAATCGTCTTAACGCCGGATAACATCCGGCGCGGAAACGTTGCTCTTTTGTCATCATAAGAATGTAGACGATGCTATTCCGGGTGCTTTGGTGGGGTGGCAGACCCGGGTGGCGATATGTCTTCGGCGGACGTCCCGAGCGCGGCGCGCGCCCCCTCGGGCCGGAAATCGACGATCGTTTTGGGCCCCCGGCGCGGGTGGGGCGTGGTCACGCAGCGCTGACGACGAGGACGCCGCCGATGCCGTAGGCGTCGCAGGTGCCGTAGGCGGCGTGCGGTCGAATCCGGCCTCGAGCGGCTCGCCCGCCCAGTCTCCGCGCAGGACCGCCCGCCCAGTCTCCGCGCAGGACGACGGGCAGGGGCGTGCGCTCGCAGCGCGGTACGGCGCCGGGTGACGCGGGCGCTCCCGAGGCGCCGGTGCCGGCCCCGCCCCAGTCTTCGGCCCGGCCCCCGGCCCTGATCGTGATCCGGCCACCGGCTCCGGACTCGGCTCCGATGCACCGGCTCGGGAAGCACCTGATCGAGCTGTCCGCGGCGGCGACCGGCGAGGCGGGTGACCTGGTCCTGACACCGGGGGAGACGGCGGTGCTCGAAGACGCGATCAAGCACCCTGACGGCTCCGTCACGGACATCCAGCGGCGCACGGGGTTCGCCCAGAGCCACGTGTCCGCCTCGGTGTCCCGGCTCAGGGAGCGCGGACTGGTCGAGACCGTCGCCGACCCGGGTGACGGACGGCGCACCCGCGTGCGGGTCACCGAGCACGCCCTGCGGGCGATCACCCGCCGCGGCGGCCGCCGTGTCGACGACGTCATCGACCGTGCCGTCGCGGACCCGTCCCAGGCGCGCCGTGTGACGGTCCTGCTGGACGAACCGGCCGCGCTCCTGCTGTGACGCCACATGGGGCCGAGGTGCCCGCGAGGTCCCTTCTACCGGCCGGTATGGTCGGGGAGCGTGAGCGACCCATTGGCTGTCATCGCTGAAATGCCCGGAGTGCCGGAGGCCGTAGCCGAAGCCCGTGAAGCCGTGGACCGGCTCTACAGGCACCGTGTGCTACGGCGCAAGAGCCCGGAGGTGTCGGCCAGGTCGGCCCTGCGCGGAGCCCGCGCGTCCGCCGCACTGGAGGGCGTGGACGTCCCGCTCGAGGCCATTCCCGAGGCCACCGACCCCGTCGTCCAGGGAGCGCTGCGCGTCTCGGCGGAGCTGGGACGGCTCGGCCCGACCTGGCGTACCGCCCCGCGTCAGGTGCTGGCCAGGCTGCACACCCTCGCCGCCGCCGGGCAGACCGACGACCTCGGCCGTCCCAGGACCTCGGCGACCGCTCCCGACCCTCTCGGCCTGGGCGAGGCCCCCGGCCCCGAGGAGACCGTGGCCAGGGTCGACGGGCTGGTCGACCTCGTCACGAAGCCGTCGAAGGCGCCCACGCTGGTGCTGGCCGCCATCGTGCACGCCGAACTGGCCGTGCTGCGGCCGTTCGGGACGGCGGACGGAGTGGTCGCGAGGGCGGCGGAACGGCTGACGCTGGTCGAGTTCGGCCTGGACCCGAAGTCCCTCGCGGCCGTGGAGCTCGGCCACCTCGAACTCGGTCCCGCCTACGCGGAGAGCCTGAAGGCCTACCTGAGCGGCACTCCCGACGGGGTGACGACGTGGGTGCGGCACTGCACCTCGGCGGTCGTCCTCGGCGTACGGGAGGCCACGGCGATCTGCGAGGCCATGCAACGCGGCTGAGCGCGAAGCCCGCGCCGGCGGGATCCCGGGCCCTCGTGAGGTGGGCGGCGTGCGGGCGAACGGCGTGAGAGCGGGTGATGTGGGGGTGATCCGGTGCGGGGCGAAAGGCGTGAGGGGGGCACCGGGCGAGCGGGTGGCGGAACGGCGTGGGGCGGCGCGGGATCGCGCGACCGATCTGAGACTCCCGAGCCGTGTGATGTCACACGGAACATGTGGTGTAATACGAGGTTGCTTCAGGCCAAGACAGGGTCACACATCGTCACCGCCTTCCATCGTGTTCGAGACCTCCACGGCCATGTTCGGGATGTTCACCGTGGCCGCGTTGGCTTGCGCCGGCGGCATTTCGCGGCTTCCGCCCGTCCGGGAGAGCACGGGACGCCGGTGCGGCGCGTGCAGTCATGCTCCTGACCCGGCGCCGACGACCGGCTTGAAGGGCGACGAACGTCCTGGTCACGGCGCTCGTGTGGGAGTGCGGGGCGCGTGGTCGCCAGGCGGGAGGCACACGCTCGCGCCATGTTCCGTTTCCGCCGTGCGCGGCCGTGGAGGGGCGCTCCGGGGGCCGGTGCGGTGAGCGGGGATCGCGGTCCTGATCGGCGCCGACGGCCGGTGTGCGACCTGACGGATGTTCACCGACACGGGGCCGAGGATTCGGGCGGAGTTCGTACGGCGGTCGCGCGTGAAACGCTCGGTGAGCGGCCGAGAGGCGTACCGTGACCACGCGGGTGCCGCGTCGGATCGCGAGACCTCGGGTGGTCCCATGAGGGACGGCTGATTACGGACATGTCCTTGACACAGCGGACGGCGCCCCTGGGATGGGGCGCCGTCGCCAGCACGGCGCCACCGGGTTACCAAGCGTGCACCTGATAATCGTCGAGATGGATCAAAGCCCATCCCGAACATGCCTCCCGCGGCTCGGCGGCACGTGGGTACCCGGCGGTCGTGCCCGGACAAGTGGTCCGTTCACCCTTTGTACGACGGATCCAGGCTGATGGGAACCCCTGACGCCAAGTCCTTTACAGATCGATGGACATTCGTGGACAAAACGCCCATGCACCCCATATCTCTGCATGGGTGATCAACTTCTCGTATCGGGACGCCGATCATGGTCACTCTGAGTGATCAAAAACGGGCCTATTAGGGACGTGCCTGATTGGCAGATCTGTGGATACACAATCGTTACCTTGAAAAAAACTAGCGGAAACTCGAGATTGCTCCTCGACGAAACTCAAGTGGATCGGGCAGCATGAGGTGGTATCTCCTCAAACGGGAGTGACTGCGCACGGGGCAACCAGGCAATCCCCTTGCCATGCCCTGATCAACCGTTGAAGGCTTTTTTCTGAAACGGGACCGGCTCTACCCCCCCAGAGCCGGACCGGTTGGCGACCCCCGCTCTCCCCCCCGGCGGGGGTCGCCACTTTTCTCCCGGCCTTTCTCGGAACCGCACGCCTCCCCGGAACACCCGCCCCCCGAAGCGCCCACCCGTCCCCGAAGACCAGTCGTCCCCCCGAAGCATCAGTCGTCTCTCGCGGCGCCGACTGCCTCTCGCGGCACCAACTGTCCCCCCGAAGCTCCAGTCGTCTCCCCGCGGTGCCGGCTGCCCCCTTGTGGCCGCTAGTGCGGCGACCGCCTACCTCCACCGTGTCCGTGACCTCCACCGTGCCCGTGACCGTCCGAGCCGCCGTGTTCGTGACCTCCACCGTGTTCGTGACCGTCCGGCGCCGGTACGGCGAGCGGTGGAGCGGAGCGGATCGGCGCCAATGAGCGGTGTCCGTCCCGGTGAACGTTCCCGGTCACAGCGTCGGCCGTCCCCGATGGCGTTAGCTGTCCCCGGCGTGTCTCCCCGAGGCGCCAGTCGTCTCTCGTGGCATCAGCCGTTCCCCCCGTGGTGTCGGCTGTTTCCCTTGTGGCCGCTAGTGCGGCGACCGCCTACCTCCACCGTGTTCGTGACCTCCACCGTGTCCGTGACCGTCCGAGTCACCGTGTTCGTGACCGTCCGCCGGCGCCGGTATGGCGAGTGGTGGAGCGGAGCGGATCGGCGCCAATGAGCGGTGTCCGTCCCGGTGAACGTTCCCGGTCACAGCGCTGGCCGTCCCCGGTGTGTCTCCCCGAAGCTCCAGCCGTTCCGCGGGGCTGAGTTGTCCACAGGCTGTGCCGAACGTGCCCTGGTTGTCCACAGCACGGTGTTCGAGGGCTCCGAGGAGGTGGCTTCTCTCCGAAAGTGGGTCTCCCGCACTTCAGGGAGGCACCCATGGACCGCCCTCTGGTCATCACCGAGGATCTTGATCTGCTCGACGATCTCCTCCGCGTCGCCGCCGCCGCAGGAGCCGAGCTCGACGTCGCCCATGCGCCGGCACATGCCCGGCCCCACTGGAACCGGGCCCCGCTGGTCGTGGTCGGCGGCGACATGGCCGACGCCCTGGCCGCCACGGGCCCACCACCCAGACACCGCGTCATCCTGGTCACCCGCACGCCCGGCGACCCCGACACGTGGCGCAAGTGCGTGGCGGTCGGCGCTCAGGCCGTTCTGGAACTGCCCTCCGCCGAGCGGCAACTGGTCGACGAGTTCGCCGACGTCGTGGAGCCGGTGTCGAGGGCGGGGGCCGTGGTGTGTGTCGCGGGCGGCCGCGGCGGAGCCGGAGCCAGCGTCCTGGCCGCCTCACTGGCGCTGAGCGCCTCCCGGCGGCGCCTGCGCACCCTCCTGGTCGACGCCGACCCGCTCGGTGGAGGCCTAGACGTGCTTCTCGGGCAGGAGGAGGCGGGGGGAGCCCGCTGGGCCGACCTGGTCGCCCGTGAGGGAAGGATCAGCTTCACCGCCGAGAAACTTTCTTAGATAGACCCTTTCGATACAAGGCTGTGGCGAATCGGTTATAGAGCGAACAGGTGGCCCACCTGTTCGGCCCGCCCCGTCGGTCAGTGACCGGCGGGGCGTCGCCGTGTCAGCTCAGGCCGACCGGTTGGCCGTCAGAGCGCGCAACTCCCGGACGGCGGGTAAGGCGTGGGCCTTCTCTGGAAGTGTGGCCAGCGTGAGCCGAGCGGCTGACAAGCTATGACTATCTCGCCGTTCGGCAGAAAGCCCGCCAAGGGTCCGTAGGGCATACTGAACGCCTTGCTCCGGATCTGTGCGCGCTTGCGTGGCCGCGCGGTGTAGCTCGACCACGGCCGACATGATGTGTCCGGAGTCGTATGCCGCTCTGGCGGCATCTTGTGCCTCACCAGCTTGCCTATCGTCGCCTGCGAGGGTGTAGACCAGGCTACGGCTGTACCAATCAGGCCGGATGACGCCTGGGGTCTGCGCAGGCAGGCGCTCCAGCACGCTCTCAGCCTGGTTGAGAGCGATGATCGCTTCGCTGAGACGGCCTTTCATCGCGAGCACCTGGGCTTCCACACGGAGCGCAGAGAACAGCGTCAGGCTTGGTCGCTCACCTGCCAGACGGCGGGCTTCCTGAAGCAGTGGCAGAACGTCATCGCCGTCATAGCGCCGAATTGCCGCTTCCCAGCTTCGCAGCACGGACGCTTGCGCGATGTCCTGAGAAGCATCGGCCAGAGTGCGAGTGCGCTTCCACCACCGCCACGCTTCCCGCTTGTTGCCCAGGTCGTACCATGCTCCGGCGATCAAGGCGCTGTAGCGTGCGGCGGCATGGGCAAGATCCCGCTCAACGGCTTCCGGCTGGGCGCGATTAAGGTGGGGAGCAAGATCGGCGTAGTCCACGGCGAGAGCCGCAAGCACGACGGCGGGCGGGTCATAGTAAGACCGTTCGTTGTGTGCGTCGGCGGCGTCCTCCCAGTCGTCGATCATCTCCTGTGAGACGCTCGCCCCGGAGATGCGCGGGCCGTAGGTCTGCCAGGCGTCAGTCAGGGTGGCCAGCACGGGCGCCACCGCACCGCCGAAAGCGACGGTTGCGGCGTCTCGCATGAGTCGTCTGCGCTCCATGTCTTCGTCCTCATCCCGCTTTGAGGCTTTTGCCTCGACGGTACCCTTTCTTAGCCGGTTGCTATCGGCCATGGCGGCGTGGAATCCCAGGGAGATCAGCTTTCCTTCGGCGCCGAGAGCGGCATCCATCGCCTCAATCGCCTCGACCGGCGGGCGTTGGCCGCCGGACTCCCATCGGCTCACCATTGAGTAGGCCCAACTGATCAGCTCACCGAGCTGCCGTTGTGTCATCTGCCGCTGTTCTCGCCATTTTCTTATCGCGCGGCTGAACTCCTGCCACTCCTGCGATTCTGCGCCCATCGCCCTCGCCCTGGCCTGTTACACGGCTTACACGCTCTGTCTGTAACACGTCGTGTCTTGTCCTGCGCAACACGTGGCTTCAACTATGGCACCAGTAAGCGTCACGTAAAGCGGAACCCCGCAGGCGGACAGGCCATACGGGGTTCCTTGATCGCATGGAGGTGCGATCCATGGAAGATGCTAGGGCCACCGTGCCCACACCGACCATTCCGGGCTGGCGAGTGATCCTCAGTGACAAGGGCCGTCTGTGGGCCTCGCGGATCGTCCCGTTCACCGAGCCCGAGATGGGCGTCGGTGCGACGCGCACAGTCGATGCCGACACCCTTGACGAGTTGGCGGGCGAGGTCGAGCGCCAGGAGAGGGTAGCCGGACAGGTGGCCCCGTGATCGGGCGCCGTCGATCCCGGATGGGACGGCACCGCAACGGCCAGGCGCCCACGAACGTGTACCGGCGACTGTGGGACGGCCCGGCGCGTTCCGAAGCGGAACACCTCGACCGGACGTGGCAGGGGTGGAGCGTGCTCTACAGCCTCGGCGAGCGCCGGTTCTACGCCATCGCCGAGTGGTCGGTCTCCGAACCGCTGATCATCTCCGATGACACGGCCGAAGGGCTGCAAGAGCGGATGCTCCAGACAGAGGCGGACATCGCATGGCGGGCGTTTCCCGCGTCCCCGCCCCCGGACAGGCGCGACGGTGTCCACTCCCAGGCGTCCGCCGTCGCGCCGCTCCCCTCCCGCCGTCCTTACCGGGACGCGGCATAGACCGGCGCGACGGCGGGCGAGTGCCGTCCCCGCCGTCGCGCCTCCTTCGTGCGGCCCGGGAGGAGGGGGCTCGGGTCGCACACCCACGCGGTTCCCGTAGATCGGGGAAGGGGAACCGCTCGCGCGCCGGTCTCCCGCAACTGGCGCCCGGTGCCCGGCCGGATCTCGCCCCGGCCGGGCACCTTCCACGTTCACTACCTGGCATGAGAGCCGACCTTGACCGAACACGACCTTGAGGTGATCGCCCTACTGGGCGGCATGTATCCCAACTGGCGCTACCAGGTGGCCGATGCCCCGGGCGTGGCTCGGTGGTGGGCACACCGCTACCGGCCGATCACTGCTGCCCAGCACGCGGCCGGGGCGCGCAACTCCATCGGCCGCACCACCCCGGAACGTCTGGCCGCCGCAATCGGCCGACACGTCGAGATCCTCGACCGCGTCCGCCAGCAGTAGACCCCGGACGACTCGTGCCGACCATGCTCCGCGAGTCGTCCGGATCTTTCCTCACCTCTGACAGCAGGAGATCCCTTGTGGAAGGCACCACGATCACTGTTCCCGACGGCACCGCGACCATCGTTCCCGCCCCGGAACCGCTGCTGACTCCCAGCGAAGTCGCGCGCCTGTTCCGAGTCGATCCCAAGACCGTCACCCGGTGGGCGAAGGAGGGCAGGCTCGCCAGCATCCGCACCTTGGGCGGGCATCGACGATTCAAGGAAGGTGAGATCCGCGCACTGCTCAACGGCGGTTAGATCCTGACCGGCCAGCCCCGGGACCGCTCGCCGTTCGAGTGGTCCCCACTCACCGACGCGACCGGCTTTAGTTTCTAACGCTCCCGCTGCTCAGCTTCTGAGCAGCGGGAGCACGCTGCGTCTGGGCAGAAGCTGCCCACTGTGATTTCCCGCAAATCACCGTCACCCGCCGGGACGCCCCGGGGGCGCCCTCGACACGCCGGAACACCCCCGAACCCCTGACCCGCGCCCCCTCAATCTCGCACGCCGTCGAAAGTCGGGATCCGGCCGCCGGGCGAGATGCGGATTTCGGAGTTTCGCGGTCGCGTGAAATCGAGGGGGCGCGGGTCAGGATCCCTGCTCGCTCCGGCGTGCCGGGGGCGCCCCCTCGCCCCGGCCCGGGGCAAAGCCGGGGCGGTGGTACCTCGGAAAAAAATCAGGGGGGCACGGGTCAGGTGATCCCTGTCGTGATCACGTGGCCGGGGCGCCCCCCTTCGCCCGGGATCAGGTCCCGGTGTAAGGCGCGTGCCAGTTGCCGGGCTTGGCCACGGGTGGTTGTCCGTCGAGCTCATAGTGTTCGGCCTCTGACTCGAACGGGTCTTCACCACGGGCCAGCGCCTGACAGTCCACGCCGTAGCCAAGCACGGTGATCCCGTTGACCTCATACTTCCTGAGCACGTGATGTTCCTGTTCGCTTACGCCGTTCGGGTCGTTCGGACGGCTCAGCCGGTGGCGTGATCAGGGTCCACGCTCCACTGTCCGGGTCGTAGGTGGCCTGGCCGGTGCGCAGCCGCTCGGCGACCCACGCGGGAAGCCGCTCGCCAGGCACGAAGGTGACCGGTGTTCCGTCCTCCGGCCGTTCGGCCCGGATGTAGCCGGTCGCCAGCTCAGCGGATCGGACGGGCGCGGGCGCGGCTCGCTCGAACGCGACGCGGTCCACGCTGGCCTGTGCTGCCGCCGCGTCCGGGTCGTCCAGGTGCGCCATGGCGTCACGCTCCCTGAAGGGCACGGTAGACGGCGAAGGCTCGCGGCCGGGCCACCTGCACATCCCCTCGCCAGTGAGCGACGATGCCGATCTGGCCGTTCTCGGCGTAGCGCTCGGTCAGGGTCTGGATCGTGAAGTTCAGCCGCTGGCCGATGAGAAGCTGCCGCCAGTCGCCGGCGAACAGGTCGGTCGCCCGGCCGGCCATGGTGCCCTGTGTGTAAGACGGGATCTGGTTGGAGACGTAGCGCGGCACCTCGGCCACGGCCGACGGCACCGCCAGCGGCTGACCGTTGGAGTCGTAGGCGCGGGCGTACTGCCGGGCGGCCTTGCTGTTCCAGATGAGCCCGGTCGGTTCCTCGTTGAAGTCGCGCGCGGTGAAGATCGTGTCGATGACCTCGTTCCAGTACGCCCCGGCCGTCTGGGCGGTGCCGTTGGTCTGGCCACCGAGCACGCTCGTGGACGCCACGGCGTTGAGCGTGCCGAGCACGCCGCGCGGGTTCGGTGGGGTCGCCAGGCTGATGGATCCGGCGCCGCTGGTGATCGACCCATACAGCGCCACGAGGTCGAGCTGGAGCGCGACGGCAGAGGCGATGGCCTGAGTCACCACGTCGTCCACGTTGTTGGCGTCCTGGAACCACTCCATGCTGCCGACCACGAGCGCGCTCATGGTCTTGGAATCGAGCGTGACGTTGTCGAACGTCGGGTCGGATGCGGTGATCGTGGAACCCTCGGTGCGGAACGCTGCGGCCGGGTCGCCGGTCAACCGGCCCACCTGAACCTGCCGGGCGGGCATCGGCACGATCGTTGCCCCGGCCTGGAGCACGGCGGCCAGGTTGCGCGCCCGGTCAATGATGTTCCCTGCCCACACGGTCGGCACCACGGCGCTCCCCGAACTCGTGGTGATCGCCCTGACCAGGTTGCCGAGATCGCCGTGAGTTTCGATCACGGCCCGCTCGCTGCCCTCTTGGCGCTGGATCTGCTCCCGGACGACGTCGTGATCGGCGAAACGCTCGCCACTCGCCAGCGCGGCCGGGCGCCGGTCGTCGGTGCGGATCCACACCGGCTCACCCGGGTCACGCCGGGACGCACCCGGCAACCGGCCGTGGACGACGGGCTCGCCGTACCCGGTGCCACGCTCATACGACACGCGCCCACTACGAACGAGGGTCATCAATCGTTCGAGCTCGCCGAGCCGGGCGGTCTCCCGGTCGATCTCGGCGCCCTGTGCTTCGATGCGGGTGAGCAGGTCGCCATGCTCGGTCCGCTCGGTCTCGGTCAGGTCGCGCCGTTCCTGCTCGACCGCGTCCAGCATGGCGCGGGCGCTGGTCAGCGTGCGCTCACGCTCGGCGGTCAGGTCGGCAATCTTGCGGTGCTGGTCTTCCAGCGCGGGAAAAATGAGTTCGCGACTCATCGCGGGTCACCCTTTCTAGGCGTGGCGGCCTCCAACAGCGCCAGGCGGGCGCGGGCCACCGACAGATACGGCGTGACGAACTCGCCGGTGAGCTGGCCGCGAACCCCGGTGATCACGGCGCCCTCATAAGCGGGGAAGGCAACAAGGCTGATCTCGTTCAGCCGGACCTCGGTCCGGAGCACGGTGCCGTCCTGGGCGCGGTCGTGCCCGATCCCCCGGAACCCCACCGACAGGCCATCCAAGGCGCCGTCCCGGATCAGTTCCAGCGCTTCATCCCCGGCGCGCGTAGCCGAGATCCTCAGCTCGGCGTACAGCCCGGCCGGATCCTCCCTCAGCAGGGTCGCCCGGCCGATCGGAAACGCTCGGTGATCGTGCTGGGCAAGTACCTTCACCCTGGCCGGACCGCGCTCGGCGATCGTGCGAGTGAACGCGCCCCGCCGGAACTCCTCCCGGTACGGCCCGGCGCCGTCGTCCACCACGGTCGCGACACCGAACGGCACGGCAACACCGGTCACGGTCCGGCCGTCTCCGGCGATGGACAGATCAGCCGCGCGGAACGCGCGAATCAGATGATCATTCACAGCAGCCACCAACAGCAGAGGTCGTCACGGATGACGGCGACCTGTGGTGGCGCGTATCTGCGCTCCGGCAAGCGTCCGAACGCCAGCGGCGCGAATGCCGGGCCGGTGACGGGGCGCGTCGGTGGCCGGGCGGTCGAGCCGCATCGGGCGTCACTACCAGGATAGCCAGACTGATCACGATCGGTGTGCTCCCCTTCGGACGGGCAGGGGGGGCGGCCCCGGCACGTACCGGGACGGCCCGACTCCTGACCCGCGCCCCCGTGGTTTCTCTTCCGTACGGGTTCAGAAGATCTCGGCGACCTTTGAACCCCCGTCCCGTCGGCCAGGTGGCGGATGCGTTGCCCCGGGTACGGGGTCCCCGGGGAGAGAGAAAGGGAGACTGGGCGTGAGGGTCCCCCGCCGACCACAGACAGGAAACGATCGGCCCCCCTCACAGCAACGTCTCGGCCTGGCGCAGAGACGGCCTATGCAGACGCTCGGCGAGGTCGTCGAGCACGCTCGCCAGTTCGGTGGCCGTATCGGCGGCATCCGACAGCGGGCTGTCTCCCTCGACGTTGGCCTGGTCCTCGTGAAGGTCGGCGAGGTCGTCGGCGAGCCGGTCGGCGAGCGCGCGGGCCTGGCCGACCAGACGGCCGGTGTCGTCGGTCAGGGCGTCCAGGATCGCCGCGATGCCGGGCGAGATGACGGCCGGTGCGGTGGTGGTCATCGTTCGTTCCTCTCGGTGCTGTCTGCTCATGGCTTGATCTGGGCGACCGGCGGCCATGGGTCGTCGGTGACGTCGTCGGCTGGAGTGCTATTCGCTCTCGCCTCGCTGAGGTCCTGTCCTGTCCCGTCCCGTCCCGTCCCGGTGTTACGCGTAACAGGGGGCGTAACGGTGCGCAGACTCGCGGCTTGGGCGCATCGGTCGGGATCGCACAGGGAGTGATCGCCGTTGCGGTGCGCTCGCATCCGTTGCATCCGGATCTTGGACTTCTCGGCGTTGTCCCGGATAGATGGGGCGGGGATGTGCTCGGCGATCAACGGCAAGATCACAACGTCACCCTCTGGGCGCACCCATCCCGCCCCGGTGAGTTCGGCCAGGCATCCGTCAGGGTCGTCTACGTCGGAAGCCCGGCGCGCCCGGGTGAGCGGCATCCGGCCGTCCCATCTGCGCTGACGTGAGCACGCCTGAACCATCGCCAGGTAGTGCCAGCGCGCCGGGTAGGACACCCCGTCCCAGTCGGGACGCTCGGTGAACAGGTCGTCATAGCGCGTCCAGCTCATGCCGCATCGCCCCGCCGGTCGCGGTGCGAGATCACCACGAACTCATGGCGCGTCTGGGCGTAGGCGAGCACGTCGGCCATGCGAGACGCAGCGATCACCCATCCCCGGCCACGGCGCGACCAGCGGGGCGTGTCCGGCGAGACCAGCAGCGCGACCCGCCCCGCTTCCTCGCCCCGCACGAGCGCCAGGCCGTGAGCCTCATCCACCGTGACGAACAGCCACGGCCCCCGGCTCATGCGGCCATCTCCGACGGGTTGACGAACACCGTCCGCAACTCCCAATCGCCCCATCCCCGCGACCGGCAACGGCGCACCTCGGCGACCAGCTCGGCGCGGGACAGACCGAACGAGCACGGCCCGGGGCGGTCCGGCGGGTCGAGCGGATCACGGCGCCCGTCGGCCAGCGGAGGCAACCTCCGCGACGCGGCCCGGCGCCGGGTGAGCTGCTCCCGCACGTCAGGGCCGTACCGTAGCGTGGTGGTGTCGAAGTCGCCGCTCTCGACTTGGAAGGCCGCCTCTGCCCGGGGGCGGCCTTTCTCTCCGTCAGGCGGCATCGGGCGCGTCCTCGTGGTCCTGACTCGCCCCGGGTGAGAAGAGAAGCGCGCGGAGTCGTTCGATGTCCTCCGGCCGGAGCGGCGGCGCGGTCTCCACCAAGCGCCGGATGTAGTCCTCGGCACGTGCGGCCTTCAGGTCACAGCGGGCGCGCTCTTCGGCCTCTTGATCGCCGAGTTGTGTAGCGCGGGCCAGTCGGGCACGGGCATTGGTCCATGACGGTGCGGATTCCACAGAGTCCCCCCGGAACTCTCCGGACGGCGACCCGGGTCTCTCCTCCCGAGAGATGGCGGCCGCCGGTTGTGGCCCGCTCCCTGTGTCCCTCAGGGCAGGCCACCTCTGTCAACGGCGGGGGAGCCGTGAAACGGTGGACACCGTTGTTGCCTTCGCCTCCGCGCGAACCACGGGACCGGAAGGCCGTAGATCGATTATGGCTAAGTCGGGATAGCCATGCTGCGTAGGCCGAAATCCTTTGCCATCTTCTGGTGATCTTCGGTCGTTTCCCCTACCTCCGCATGGTTCAGACAGCAGAAAGGGTCACGCCTTCCGTCGTCGGCGTGACCCTTCGCACTCACCAAACGATCATTCGGCGCGTCGCCACACCAGCCGTTCGGCAACAGGAACGCGAGGACCGCGCGCCAGCGTGCGAGCGATCCGGACCTCACCCAGACGCTCAGGCGTGAGCAGGATCGCGGCGACCTTCCGGCGAGCCGAGACCGGCGCAGACTTCCAGCGCTCGACGACGTCGGCCCCCGGCTCCATGAGCGCGACCAGGTCCCCGGGCGTGGTCAACCCACGAAGGCGCGCCTCGGCGTCAGCGACCTTAGGCGTCAGGTCTTCGATCAGTCGGGCGAACATCAGAGCTTCGGCGACGGTCGTCGGGTTCCGTCCCTCCGCGTTTTGCAACTCCGTCCGAAGCTTCGCCAGTTCAGCCATGACCTCGGCGACCTCTGCCGAGTCATTGCGACTGACGAGTTCTTCGTAGACGTCGGGGCGTGCCAGATAGCCGAGAATGACGCCTTCGAGGATCTCGTCGACCTTGGGCTTGACGATCTTGACGCACCCCTTGTTCTCGCATAGATACTGGCCTCCCTTCAGTTTGTGGCTTACGGTGATCGGCCCCCCGCACACATCACACCGGATGGTCGTCGTGTACTCGTAACGCACGCTCCCCGGCCGCTGTGCGCGAGCCTGGTGGTTGGGTCCCGACAGGATCCGCTGCACGTCCCAGTACAGCGCGCGGTCAACGATCGGTTCCCAGATGCCTTCGATCAGCTCGCCCTTGTACAGGCGATACCCGGCGTAGACAGCCTTCGTCGCCATGTCACGGAGCTGTACCGCAGGGAACGGGCGCCCGTCGCGACGGACGATTCCACGCGCCTCGAAATCCCTCGCCAATGCCCTGAAGCTGTGCCCCTGACGAAGCCGGGTGAACAGTTCGACGATCACGGGCGCTTTCTCAGGGTCGGCCTCCCAAGTGATCAGGCGGCCAGTACGTGTGTCGTGCATCGGGCGAAGGCCGTACGGGCATATCCCATGCGGGCGGCCTTCGGCCGCGTTCGCGGCCATGTCGCGCCGGACACGAAGCGCAGACTTCCCGGATTCGTACTCCGCATCGTTTGCATCGTCGATCAAGGACCGCCGATCGCGGGGGTTGGCGGGATCGTAGGTCCGGCCATGCGAGGTCACATGGACCAGCTTTCCATGGTCCTCCAAGAGGTCGAGCATGGTTGCCCACTCTCCGACGCGGCGCGAGCCACGAGAGGACTCCCACAGAACGAGCACATCGGCGCCGAAACGACCGGCCCCCAGATCAGCCATGAGGACGGCGAACTCGTCTCGCGCCTTGCGCGCGTAGCGGGACGCGGACACGGCCTCAGCTTCGGCGTACGGCTCCAAGAGCGTGATGCCGTGCCGGTCGGCCGACCGGGCGTTGTCGTCGTGCTGCTGGGCAACCGACTTCATCCGGCCGGACCGGTCCTTGGACACTCGGAGGTACTCACGGCCGGTGAGCAGGAGCTTTTCGGTGAGAGGGAGCGTCGTTGTCATGCCTCGAAGGTACTCCTAGGAAAGTTTCTCGGCCCTACAGGCCGCTCTCCCGACCTTCGCGGAGCTCACGCTGCTCTCCTTCCACAGGGGCGAGGTCGAGGCCATTCCCGCGGAGGCGATGCGCTCGGTCCTCGAAGCCGGCAGGCGCGGCTTCGACCTGGTGGTCGTCGACCTGCCCCGGCACTGCGACCAGGCCGCCGTGGAGGCGCTCGGCAGGGCCACGACCACCCTGCTGGTGGTCACCGCCGATGTCCGAGGGGTGCTCGCGGCGGCCCAGGTGCTCGCCCGGTTACGCGAGCACACCGGTGAGGTGCAGGCCGTCGTGCGTGGAGGCGTTCTGGACGACGATGTCGTCACGGCCTCGCTCCGCGTGCCGTACGCGGGCAGCCTCCCTGACCAGCCCAGGCTCGCCGCCGCCCTCAACCGCGGAGATGTCCCTCCGCTCAGCGGACGGACCTCTCTCGGCCGTTTCTGCGTGTCGTTCCTGCACTCACTCGCCGGAGCCGAGACGTGAAGCAGTCCTCCTCCGCCGCCACGGCGGTCTCACCCGAGTTGGTGGAAGCGGTCCGGATACGTCTGGCCCGAGCCGGGGTCGAGCCCAGCGCCGCCCATGTCGCGGTCGCGCTCAGGGCGGAGCGCGCGGTGCTCGGCGACGCGGAGATCCTGGCGGTGGCCCGTGCGCTGTGTGCGGATCTGATCGGCGCCGGACCGCTGGAGCCGCTACTGGCCGAGGCCGAGGTCACCGACGTGCTCGTGAACGGCCCCGGCGAGGTGTGGGTCGACGACGGCCGTGGTCTGCGCCGCACCCCGATCGTCTTTCCCGGGGAGGACGTGGTCCGGCGGCTCGCCCAGCGCCTGGCCGCGGCCGCCGGCAGGCGCCTCGACGACGCGTGTCCCTACGTCGACGCCCGTCTCGCGGGAGGCGTGCGCCTTCACGCCATCCTGCCGCCCGTCGCCTCCGGTGGCACCTGCCTGTCCCTACGGCTCCCGCCGCGCCGCACCTTCACCCTCCCCGACCTTGTCCAGGCGGGCACGATCAGGGCCGACACCGTCCCCGTGCTCACCGCGGTGGTCCGGTCAAGACTCGCCTTCCTCGTCACCGGCGGCACGGGCACAGGTAAGACCACCCTGTTGTCGGCCCTGCTGTCCCTGGCCGATCCCGGCGACCGGCTGCTGCTCGTCGAGGACTCGGCCGAGCTGAGACCGCTGCACCCGCACGTGGTGCGGCTGGAGGCCCGTCCCGCCAATCTCGAAGGAGCCGGTGGCGTCTGCCTGCGCGACCTCGTGCGCCAGGCTCTGCGCATGCGTCCCGACCGTCTCGCCGTCGGCGAGGTCAGGGGCTCCGAGGTCGTGGACCTCCTGGCCGCACTCAACACCGGCCACGAGGGCGGCTGTGGCACCCTGCACGCCAACACCGCGGCCGATGTTCCGCCTCGCCTGGAGGCCCTGGCCTGTGCCGCGGGTCTCAGCCGGGAGGCGGTCCACAGCCAGATCGCAGCCGCGCTCGACGTCGTCATCCACCTCGTCCGCGATCACGGCGACGGACGCCGCCGGGTGGCCGAGATCTGCATGATGACCCGTCGCCCCTCAGGCCTGGTCGAGGCCGAACCCGCCCTCACCTTCTCCCCGGACGGCCACGTGACCACCGGCCCAGGCTTCCCCGCCCTGGCGGCCCGCACCCCGGACATCTCCGCTCAACGGCTCCCGCCCCGTCCCTCGGACAGCCCAGGGAGTCGTCCCGAGCCGCCCCGTGCCCTGGGCGTTTCCGCTCAACGGCTCCC
>NZ_JBFBCF010000015.1:42253-224937 GCF_040683035.1 Streptosporangium sp. NPDC051022
CCCGCCTGGCGGGTTGGACAAGCCGGTCAGGTCAAGGAGTGGTCCGGGGATGGTCCGTGTCTCGGGTGTCTCTCCTGACCGGCTCTCGCCTCGTCCCTCGGATAGCCCAGGGAGTCATCCCGAGCCGCCTCGTGCCTCGCGCGTTTCCGCTCAACGGCTCCCGCCTGGCGGGTTGGACAAGCCGGTCAGGTCAAGGAGTGGTCCGGGGATGGTCCGTGTCTCGGGTGTCTCTCCTGACCGGCTCTCGCCTCGTCCCCCGGACAGCCCAGAGAGTCATCCCGAGCCGCCCCGCACCCGGAGTGTTTCCGCTCGACAGGTCTCGCTCCGTGCTCTGGAGGGATCGGTCGAGACGGAGTGCGGTTCCGAGATGGCTCGTGTTTCGGGTGTCTCCTCCCTGTGGGTTTCGCCTTACGGTTCAGATGGATTGATCAGTTCAGAGCGCTGTTCCAAGGCGGTTCGTGTTTCGGATGCTTCTCCTTCGCGGGTTTCGTCTTGTGGGTCGTGTGAATCGGTCGGGCCGGAGAGTCACTTCGAGATAGCCCGTGTTCCAGGTGTGTCCCCTGAGCGAGTTGCCCTACGCGGGCAGGAAGAGTCGGTCAGACCAGGGCATCACCCCGGGCAAGACGTTCTCGGGGCGATTCGCCGGTCACCCGATGGTCCGGCTGTGACCGTCCGCGAGGTGCTGTCGTGACGGCGACGGCCGTGCTTCTGGCCGCTGTGGCGGTGTGGCTGTGGACCGGGCCCGATCCGGCGACCGCCCGTCTACACCGGACGGAACACCGCCATCCGCGTCCGCGTCGGTCACGTTCGCTACGTGAGAGGTTCACCGCCCGTTCCCGGCCTGCGAAACGTATGGCCGCCTGGCAGACGGCGTCGATCGAGTTGTGCCACGGGCTCGCGGCCGAGCTGGCCGCCGGGCGTACGGCCGGGGAGGCGCTGGCCCGCGCAGCGTCGGCCACGGATTTCCCTGACCCTGTGGCGCTCCGGCCTCTGGTCGCGGCCGCGAGAGACGGCGGAGACATCCCCACCACCCTGTTGGCCGTGGCTCCGGAGAAAGGGGGCGAGGCCTTCCGGGAACTGGCCGCCTGCTGGCGGGTGAGCATGACCACCGGGGCGGGCCTCGCGGGCCTCGTGGACCGCGTCGCCGCCTCCCTCAGAGAGGCTCAGGCTCATCATCAGGACCTCGCCGCCCAGCTCGCCGGTCCCCGCGCCACCGCCCGCCTGCTGGCCTTTCTACCCGCACTCGGCTTGCTGATGGCGGCGGGGCTCGGCATGAGCCCACTGGACTTCCTGTTCGGCAGTACGGCGGGCATCGGTTGCCTCGCCGCAGGCCTCGCTCTCGACGGCTGCGGTCTGTGGTGGACGAACCGCCTCGTCACCCGCGCCCAGCAAGTGTGATCCCGTCCATCCCTCTGACGAACAGCGGCGGACAGCGGCGGACAGCGGCGGACAGCGGCGGTCGGGGGTGGTTGGGGGCGGGCATCGATCCAGGTGCCCCATATGCCCGCAGTCCTCATATTCCATATTTCCCTGGGAGTTCATGCGCCCGGAGGACTCTCGTGCCTGAAGGGATGGTCAGAGAACTCCTGCGCCCCATGCCGGGGAAGTCGTTGCGCTCGGAGGAGTTCCGCGCCCGAGGACTTTTGCCTCAAGGAGAGGCGTGCTCAAAGAGTCCGAGGAGTCTCCGGCTGCGTCGATCTGCCGGCGACGGAGACGGACGCCATGCCACTTCGGGGTACCGACTCCACTTCACCGGGAGCTCCGGCTTCACCTCAGAAGATTCCGCTCCGGCAGTTCAAAGCCGTCTGCCACCTTCGAGGGCCACGAGAGGCAGTCACTTCGGCTTCGGCATCCGTCACGGGTTCAGGAACAGCCAGGTGAGGGCGGTGGTGCTTGAAGTGGCATGCCCGAGAAGGACTGGATGGGCCGGAGCCGACGAGAAGAGCCGGACAGAGCCGGAAGTGGTGTCGGGTGGAAGTCGGGGCGGAGAGAAGGGGGGCGGGACCGGGAGTGGTGCCTGCTAGGAGCCGGAATGGGGGTGGATGTGAGCTGGGGACGGCGAGAAGGGGGATGGAGCCGGGATAGGTGCCAGGTGAGAGCCGGGGCGGGAGTGGTGTCGGGTAGGAGCCGGAAGCGGTGTCGGGTGGGAGCCGGAATGGGAGCGGGTGGGAGTCGGGGACGGAGAGAAGGGCCGGCCGGAACCGGAACCGGAACTGGGGACCGGTGGGAGCCGGAGCCAGGTGAGGGCACCGAACCTCGGTACTGCCTGCCGTACGGAGGCCGATTTTTCTCTTTCCCCCGCCGGAGGTCGCAAGAAGCGAAGTCTCCGCCGAGAAACCGCGAGGAGTGAAGCGGATGATCATCATGTTGGCCGTGGTGCTCGCAGGGATTGCCGGGTGGCTGTGGACGCCGTCGCGTGATCCCGCCGAACGGATCGGCAGAGCCCTGAGGCCGCCGGTTCCCCAGGTTCCTCCGGCCTCCTTCTTGAAGGCATCCTTTCCCCGAGAGGCTTCCCCGGAGGCGTCCTCATCCCAGGTTTCTCCCCAGACGTCCTTCCAGCTTCATGCACGGACGCCTGCTCTCCGGGAATCCCTCTTCCGGCCGTCCTCCTCCTATTTCTCTCTGTCCCGTTTCTCTCTGTCCCGCTCGTTCTCCTCCGCTCCGCCTAGGGCGTCGTCACCGACCTGGACGCCGCCTCCTACGCGGGATCGCCCGCTTTCCCCGTCCACGGGAATGGGCCGCGAACCTGTGGAAAGGCGGCGGCAGAGCCGGGGGGAGGTGGCGTTCTGCGCGGTCGTCGGAGTGATGGCGTTCCTGGTCGTCGGCGCCCTGCCGGGGGCCGTCGTGGGCGTGGTCGTCTTCGCGGGCGCGTTGGGGGTCATCCGGAGGCGGGAGCCGTCCCGGCTCCGCAGGGAACGCGATCGTGTCGCGGCGGATCTACCGCTGGCGGCCGATCTCATGGTCGCCTGCCTGCGCGCGGGGCAGCCGATCACCGGTGCCGTCGACGTCACGGTCGAGGCGATCGGCGGGCCGCTCGGTGAACGGCTGGCCTGGGTGAGCGGACAGCTGAGACTGGGAGCCAGTCCAGAAGACGCCTGGCAGGCCCTGGCGGACGAGCGCTCACTGGCTCCGCTGGCGCGCGCCATGAGCAGGGCCGCACTCAGCGGCGCCCCTGTGGCCGATGTCCTCACCAGGCTGTCCGACGACTCCCGTCAGGCCGCCCGTGCCGCCTCGTCGGCGGCTGCGCGGCGGGTCGGCGTGCAGGCCGTCGCTCCGCTGGGACTGTGTTTCCTGCCTGCCTTCGTCTGTCTCGGCATCATCCCCGTCGTGGCGAGTCTCGCCAGTGACGTGCTGCTTCCCTGAGCTGTCCCGCGAGTTCTCTGAGCTGTCCCGAGAGGCTCACGGATGAGTTGTCCACAGGGGTGGCCAGCTGTCTCGCGGTTGTCCACAGAACGCCGCTCACATCCCCGGGATCCCACCTCCATCGAGAAAGCTGGCCTCACCGGCGCCGGGCATCGGACCCGGCCATGGATTCCAGGAGGAGACGATGAACCCATCGACCGTTGGTGGTGACCGGCCTGACCGGATGCGGTGGTTCCGGGCCCGCTGGGCACTGTTGATCGCCGCATCGGGTCGAGACCGGGGCATGTCCACCGCCGAATACGCCGTCGGCACGATTGCGGCCTGTGCCTTCGCGGCGCTCCTTTTCAAGGTGGTGACGAGCCCCGAGGTCCAGCAGTTGGTCACCGGCCTGATCAACAAGGCGCTCAACGTGGCCGGATGACCCCCATGGAACGGATCCCCGCCAGGGTGTTCAGCGTGACCGGAAGGTTCTCATGTGGCGGATGCTCGCCTCCTGCCGCCCGCAAGGCGTTCGGTGCGGTCGGAAGGTTTTCGTGAGACCGATGTTCGCCTTCCGTCGGTCCCGGGGGTCGGTGACCGCGGAGACGGCGGTCGCGCTCCCCGCCCTCGTCGTGGTTCTGGCGGCAGCCTTGTGGACGGTGGCCGCGGTCGGTGCGCAACTCGAATGCGTGGATGCGGCGCGGGCGGGTGCTCTGGCCGCCTCACGGGGTGAGTCGCTGGAGCGCGTGCGGGAAGGCGTCCTGAGTGCCGCTCCGCCGGGTGCGCGGGTGACGGTGACCCGGAGCACCGAGATCACCCGGGTGGAGGTGTCAGCGAGCGTCAGGCCCCGCTGGGGCGCCGTGCTTCCGGCCGTCACCGTCCAGGCGACCGCCGTCTCCGCCACCGAGCCGGGCGTGGAGCAGCCGAGGTGAAGAAGTGAGGGAGGAGACAGGTGACGGGAGGCCGGAGAAGTGATGGGGGTGACGGGAGCAAGCAGGGGTGAACGGGACGGGCGCAGGCAGAAGGAGCACGGGAGGAGACAGGCGATGAGAGAAGAACAGGAGGAGATGGTGGCAAGAGAAGAACAGGGGGAGACGGCGGCGAGCGAGGAGCAGGGGGAGACGGCGGCGAGCGAGGAGCAGGCCGGCTCATCGCGATGGATGAGGGGCAGCAGCTTCGCGTGGAAACAGGAGCGGGAGCATCGGGTCCGGAGGGGAGCTCCTGGCCGGGCTTCCCGCCGGGTCATGGGCGAACCCCGTTTTTGGGCCGTGGGCGGGCGGGGAGGGGGAGACCGAGGTGCGGCGACGATATGGACGGTCGGGATCATGGCGCTGATTTTCTCCGTGGCCACCGCGGTCGTGTTCGCCGGGACCGCCAGGGTCGCCCGTCATCGGGCCCGGAACGCCGCCGACCTGAGCGCGCTCGCCGCCGCTCGCCTGGCCTTCGCCGATCCGGCGCGCGGATGCGCGCAGGCGTCGTCGCTGGCCGTGGGCAACGGCGCGAAGCTCGTGCGGTGCTCCATCGATGCTTACGGCATCGCCGATGTCCAGGTGACCGTGGTGCTCTCGCTACCCGCGGTGGGCAGCCAGGTGATCACAGCAGAAGCCCGCGCGGGTCCCGTCCATATCGCCGACACCACCGGATGAGACGACTCCGTCCAGGTGATTTGGCGGACGTTCCTGTTCTTCGCGTACGCGGGGTTGGCGGGGATGGGGCATTACGGCCGGCAAGGTCGAGATGTGGGTGGTGGAGAGGTGACGCTGGGGGAGCGGGTGGACCAAGTGACGAGACGGTGACCACACGAGAGGGGATCGGTGGAGGCGTCGGCTGATGGAGCCTTGGTGGGGCATGACGGGGAGGATGGAAAGAAGAGCGAAAAGAGGGGAAGAGGCGGGGAGCGTTCGCGGAGGCGTCGGTGGATTTGGCTGGTGTCGGCCCTGGTGGCCGTTCTCCTGCTCGGGGGTGCCGGGCTCTACCAGCTGGCCGACTCCCGGACCTTCCAGCTCGCCGGGGAGCTGATCAGCCATGTCGAGACCGACGAGAAGGTCGTCGCGCTGACCTTCGACGACGGACCCGACCAGCACACCGGGGAGATCGTCGGCGTCCTCGCCAAGGAAGGGGTGCACACCACCTTCTTCGTCATCGGCTCGCAGGTCAGGTCTCATCCCGAGTACGCGGCGGCGCTCGTCGTGGCGGGTCACCAACTCGGCAACCACACCTACAACCACCGCAGGATGGTCTTCGTCTCGCAGGGCACCGTCGCCGCCGAGATCGAGCAGACGGACGCGCTGATTCGTGAGGCGGGGCAGAAGGGGGACATCCCGTTCCGGCCGCCGAACGGCAAGAAGTTCCTGGGCTGCCCCTCTATCTCGCCGAGCATGATCGGCGCACTGTCACATGGGACGTGGAGCCCGACTCGGGCGGCACTCCGACGGCCGCCGAGATCGTCGCCACGGTGCGCGCGCAGGTGCGTCCCGGCTCTATCGTCCTGCTCCACCCCTGGTACACCAGCGGACAGAGCACACGAGAGGCCGTCAGGGGGGCATCGAGGCCCTCCGGGACGAGGGCTACCGGTTCGTCACGGTCAGCGAGCTGATCGATCGGTAGCCGTCCGCCACGGCCATGATGAAGAGCTTGACGTCACGGCGACAGCCCAGGATGTCGGTAAGAACCGCAGGGGACTTCTCCTGATGAAGGAAGATGCAAGCGGGACCGTAAGAGGACTTGCGGAGCGGGTGTCACCGGCGATGGTTCCTTCACATGGATGCCAACATATTTGATGCTCTTCGAATTGGGATGTCTGATATCGGTGCGATCGCCGAGAGTCGAGGTGGAGCAGGTCCGCGAAACGACAACGGGGAAGGGGGAATTCCTGATCGCTTTCAGGTGGCGGCCTGAGACGTTGGGATTCTGTTTCACGAACTGTGGCCGGATTTCGATTTTACGATTCAACTCCTCGAAGGTTCCTGCCTGGGAATGCGGCGATGGTTTTCGGTGATCGAACTGTCGAAGTCCGGGAAGAGATCCCTTGTCGACGCTCGCCGTGACCGTTGCCTCCGCGCCCGTCTCCTGTATCTCCTGCGCCGCCTCCACCGGGGCGGTACGTGTGGTGGGGGACTGGGGGACGACCCCCGCGTCATCGTTCACGACTAGGCCATGGCATGGAGATGCTCTTTGTCGGGACCCTCGCGTACGACTCCGCCGGCAAGTGCTTGACGTTGGGATATCGAGAAGAGGCGCAGAGGGGCGTCGAACTGTCTCCCGTCTGGCCGGACGGAACTCGGTCGATCATATATGTGAGAAGGCACGGAGTTCACGTTCCGGGCGTCGGGCGGATTGTCGCCGGTGACGTGCTAAAGGTGGGGGCGGCGTGGTCGACCGGGATCGGGGAAAACTCGAGAAGCTCGCCGTTCTGGACGGCTGCGTTCCTCTCCGTTCGTCTGGAGGGAGCATGTTCATCGTCAACCGGTTCGATCGCATCACCGTGAATCCGGCCGTGTGAAACCTTCTCGTTGTCCGACATCGCGGTTGGAGAGTGTCGGCTCGGTCGGTACCGGTGCGCCATGCCGAACATGCGGCATATGCGGCAGTGCTCTCGCCGCGCCCGGTGGCTCGCCGTCCCAGGTTCTGTGGGACAGGCGCACACGCCGTCGGGGCCCTCCGGGCCTCTCATCGCGTTCGGTGACCGCTGCCTCGGACCTCGGGGTGGGGGGACGTGTGTTGCCAGGGGGCCTGTTGTGTTCGGTGGGGTGCTTTTCGGGTTTGGGGGCGGGGACGCGCGTGTTGTCCAGGGGTTGACTGTGTTCGGTGGGGTGTCTTCCGGGTTTTGGGACGGGGGCGAGGGGGTTGTTCAGGGGCCTGTTGTGTTCAGTGGGGTGCTTTTCGGGTTTGGGGGCGGGGATGTGCGTGTTGTCCAGGGGTTGACTGTGTTCGGTGGGTGCTTCTCGGGTTTTGGGGTGGGGGTGGTGTCGGGGCCTCGCCGCGGGCGCTGGAGCGCCTCTCAGGTTTCGGGGGTGGACGGCGGGGGTTCGGGGGTGGACAGCAGGACGGCCAGGAGGCGGAGCGCTCCGGCCTTGTCGAGGGGTTCGTTGCCGTTGCCGCACTTGGGGGACTGGATGCAGGACGGGCAGCCGCGTTCGCACTCGCAGGAGGCGATGGCCTCCCTGGTGGCCGTGAGCCAGTCGAGGGCGCGGGCGTAGCCGCGTTCGGCGAAGCCGGCGCCGCCTTCGTGGCCGTCGTAGACGAAGACGGTGAGCAGGCCGGTGTCGGGGTGGAGCTCGGTGGAGACGCCGCCGATGTCCCATCGGTCGCAGGTCGCGAACAGCGGCAGCAGGCCGATGGAGGCGTGCTCGGCCGCGTGGGCCGCCCCGCCGAGGTCCAGGCCCTCCTGGGCCAGGGAGACGGTCGCGGAGGCGGGCAGGGTCCACCAGACCGCGCGGGTGCGCAGCGTGCGCGGAGGCAGCTCCAGGGATTCGTCGCCGAGGAGTTCGCCGCTCTGGGCGCGGCGCTTGAGATAGGAGACGACCTGGCGGGTCACCTCGACCGAGCCGAAGTGGAGCTCTCCGGGGCCGAGCGAATGGGAGCGGAGCGACTCCAGGACCGAGATGTCGGTGACGTCCCTGGCGAAGGTCGTGTAGTCGGGGGTCCCCGCCTCGACGAGGGCGACCCCCGCCTCCAGGTCGAGCTCGTCGACCAGGAACGTCTCCCCCTGGTGCACGTAGACGGCGCCGGTGTGCACGCTGGTGTGCGCCGAGGGCTCGTCCACGGTGCCCAGCAGCCGGCCGGTGGACGTCTCGACGACCTGGACGGGGGAGCCGCCCGCCCCCCGGATGTCGGCGAGGTCCGTGGCCCGCTCCCGGCTGGTCCAGAACCAGCCGGTGGCGCGCTCCCTGAGCATGCCGTCCGCGACGAGGCCGGCCAGCACCTCCTTCGCGGACGGGCCGAAGATCTCCAGATCGTCATGGGTCAGCGGAAGCTCGGCGGCGGCGGCGCACAGGTGGGGGCCCAGCACGTAGGGGTTGCCGGGGTCCAGCACGATGGCCTCGACCGGGCGGCCGAAGAGGGCCTCGGGGTGGTGGACGAGATAGGTGTCCAGCGGGTCGTCCCTGGCGATCAGCACCGCCAGGGCGTCCTGCCCCGCCCGGCCGGCCCGACCCGCCTGCTGCCACAGCGACGCCCGCGTCCCCGGCCATCCGGCGATGAGCACGGCGTCCAGCCCGGACACGTCGACGCCGAGCTCCAGCGCGTTCGTGGTGGCCAGCCCGAGGAGCTCTCCCGAGCGGAACGCCTTCTCCAGTCCGCGGCGGTCCTCGGCGAGGTAGCCGGCCCGGTAGGCCGCCACCCTGTCGGGCAGGTCCGCCGGAGCCTCCCCGCCGAAGACGAGGTCCTGCAGCCTGGCGCGGGTGGTCAGGGCGACCGACTCGGCGGCCCTGCGGGAGCGGACGAAGGCGAGGGTGCGGACGTCGGCGGCGACCAGGTCCGCCAGGAGGTCGGCGCTCTCGACGGCGGCGGGGCGGCGGAGGGGAGCGCCTCCCTCGCCTCGTAGCTCGGTCAGGGGCGGCTCCCACAGGGCGAAGGTGGTCGCACCCCGGGGAGAGGTGTCCGTGGTCACCTCGGCCATCTGGAGGCCCGTCAGGCGTGTCGCGAAGGCCCCCGGCTCGCTGGCGGTGGCCGAGGAGAGCAGGAACGCGGGGGCGGCGCCGTACCGCGCGCAGATCCGGCGCAGGCGCCGCAGGATCTGCGCGACATGGGAGCCGAACACACCGCGGTAGCCGTGGCACTCGTCGACCACGACGATCTCCAGCCGCCGCCAGAAGGCCGACCACTGGGCGTGGCGGGGCAGCAGCGTGCGGTGGAGCATGTCCGGGTTCGTCAGGACGTAGTTGGCGTGTTTGCGGACCCAGGCCCGTTCCTCGAAGGGGGTGTCACCGTCGAAGGTGGCCGCGCGCAGCTCGGGCACGTCCAGTTCCTCCACCGCGCGGAGCTGGTCGGCGGCCAGGGCCTTCGTCGGCGTGAGATAGAGGACCGTGCCGCCGTCGAGCGCCGCCGAGACGGCCGGGACCAGGTAGGAGAGGGATTTCCCCGACGCGGTGCCTGTGGCGATGATCACGTTTTGGCGACGATGGAGCAGCTCAGCGGCCTCGGCCTGATGTGGCCAGAGTCCGGGGACCCCCTGGTTCGCCCAGCGCGAAACCAGCCGCTCGTCGACCCAGTCGGGCCAGCGGGTAGGGGCCGCCTGACGTGCGGGAACGTGCTCGACGTGGGTCACGCGGTCATGACGTGCGGGAACGCCGAGCAGGTGACCGAGTGCGGAACCCGCTCGGAGGGAGGAGGATGAGGGCGGAGTCACTGGTTTCCAGTCTGGCATCTGTGGGCAGAGTCGCCGGGAATCGTGATTTCGTATAGACACTGAGCGTACGCATGGTTGAATGCCGCGCGTCGGGGCTTGTCGTCTGGGGGCCACCCGGTCCCAGGAGTCACGCCTGAATCGGTACTTTCGCAGGCAAGGCGCTGGAGGATCTGTGGATCTGAAGTTGGACCACCATTCCGAGGACCGTCTCACCATCGTTGAGGTCGAGGGTGAGATCGATGTCTACACCGCGCCCAGATTGCGTGAGCTCCTGATCGACCTGGTCAACAAGGGGAATTTCCACCTGCTCGTCAACATGGAGAAGGTCGACTTCCTTGACTCAACGGGCCTTGGTGTCCTGGTCGGCGGGCTCAAGCGAGTGCGGGCGCACGACGGCTCACTGGAGCTGGTCTGCACCCAGGAGCGCATCCTGAAGATCTTCCGGATCACCGGACTGACCAAGGTCTTCGGAATCTATGCCTCGGTCGATGAGGCCAAGGAAGCTCACGGCTGAGACAGAAGTAACCATGGCTACCGTCGAGCTGACGTTCAGTGCCCTTCCCGCCCATGTGCGTACGGCACGCCTGGTCGCCACGGCGATCGCCAGGCGCACCGGGGTGGAGGAGTCGCTGCTGGACGAGGTACGGCTCGCAGTCGGTGAGGCATGCTCCCGGGCCGTCGAGGCACATCGTCTCCACTGTCCGGGAGAGCCGATCCGCATCGAGCTCCGTGATGATCTGGGACGGTTCGAGGTGACTGTCACCGATTCGGCCCCGAGCGATGAGCTGGAGCAGGATCGTGCGCTGTTGCAGCTCGACGATCCGTTCGTGCAGCTTCCCGATGCCCTGATGTCCGGCTTCGGTATCGCGGTCATCGTGGGGCTGGCCGATGACGTCCAGGTCTATCCGAGCCAGAAGGGCATGCGCATCCGCATGAGCTGGCCCGCGTCCACCAACGGCCTGACCCCGGTCTGACAGCGAGTACCCCCTTGGTCTGACAGCGGCAAGATCCCGGCAGCCGGACGCGTCCCAGACGCGCCCGGCTGTCCGTTTGTGGACTGTTGTTTCGGTCAAACATAATTTTGCTACCTACGGGCTGAAACAGAGGAAAACCCTGGTGGAAGCCCCTCACCTCCCGCTTTGGGCCACCTGTTAGGCAAGGGAGTCGGGAGGGATTACTGGGGCCGTCATTAAATGGCCACCCGCAGAGGCTTCATATCGGCGTCCTCGCTGCGTAGACTCCCCGCACCGGCCAAGGTTTGTCCTTCGGAAGCGGTCCCCGGGCGGGATCGGTTGCGAAGGAGGTCTGCGGACGCAACCGGAAGCGGCACTGCCAACCACCCCGGACGTGCGCCGCTTCAACTGCCGATCATCTACCGCAGCGCAGTCCGGGCAGGACGTGTACCCGTCTTGCCGAGGAGAGTCGGATGTCTGTGCTCGATCTCGCCGCTGCCGAAGAGCCAGCGGTATCCCTGAACGGTACCCATTTCAACATCGTGATCGCGGTGGCCGTCGTGGCCCTGATCGCACTGGCCGTCGCGGCCGTGCTGGTGCGGGAGGTGCTCGCCGCCAGTCAAGGCACCGAGCGAATGCAGAACATCGCGCGTGCCGTACAGGAAGGAGCTTCCGCCTATCTGACGCGGCAGTTCCGGACGCTCGCGTTGTTCGTCATCCTTATTCCTTTCCTTCTCTACCTGCTTCCCGCCGACTCGACCGGCGTGGCCGTCGGCCGGTCGGTCTTCTTCGTGTTCGGCGCGCTGTTCTCCGCGCTCACCGGCTTCATCGGCATGTGGCTCGCGGTGCGGGGGAACGTCCGTGTCGCCGCCGCCGCCCGCGAGTCCGGCGAGAAGGTCGCGATGCGGATCGCCTTCCGCACCGGCGGTGTGGCGGGCATGATCACCGTCGGGCTCGGCCTGCTCGGCGCCGCCATCGTCGTGATCGTCTACGGTGGCGAGGCCCCGGCCGTGCTGGAGGGCTTCGGCTTCGGCGCGGCGCTGCTCGCCATGTTCATGCGGGTCGGCGGCGGCATCTTCACCAAGGCGGCCGACGTCGGCGCCGACCTGGTCGGCAAGGTCGAGCAGGGCATCCCGGAGGACGACCCGCGCAACGCCGCGACCATCGCCGACAACGTCGGCGACAACGTGGGCGACTGCGCGGGCATGGCCGCCGACCTGTTCGAGTCCTACGCCGTCATGCTGGTGGCCAGCCTGATCCTGGGCAAGGTCGCCTTCGGTACCGAAGGCCTGGTCTTCCCGCTGGTCGTGCCGATGATCGGCGTGATCACCGCGATCATCGGCATCTTCACCACCGCCCCGCGCAAGGGTGACCGCAACGGCATGGCCGCGATCAACCGGGGCTTCTTCATCTCGGCGGCCATCTCGGCGGTCCTGGTCGCCGGAGCCGCCTTCCTCTACCTGCCCGACAGCTTCTCCAAGCTGAGCGGCGTGAGCCCGGAGATCGCCTCCGTCACCACCGATCCGCGTCTGATCGCGATCGGCGCGGTGCTCATCGGCCTGGTTCTGGCCAGCGCCATCCAGATCCTCACCGGCTACTTCACCGAGACCAACCGCCGTCCGGTGAAGGACATCGGCGAGAGCGCCCGCACCGGTCCCGCGACCGTCATCCTGTCCGGCATCAGCGTCGGTCTGGAGTCGGCGGTCTACTCGGCGCTGGTCATCGGCGCCGCCGTCTACGGGGCGTTCCTGCTTGGCTTCGGCAACGTCACCATCGCCCTGTTCGCCGTGGCCCTGGCCGGCACCGGCCTGCTGACCACGGTCGGCGTGATCGTGTCGATGGACACCTTCGGCCCGGTCTCCGACAACGCGCAGGGCATCGCCGAGATGTCCGGCGACGTCGAGGGCGAGGGCGCGCGGACGCTCACGTCGCTGGACGCCGTGGGCAACACCACCAAGGCCATCACCAAGGGCATCGCGATCGCGACGGCGGTGCTCGCGGCGACGGCGCTGTTCGGCGCGTTCAGGACGGCGATCGAGACCCAGCTGGGCAAGGCCACCCAGGGGGTGAAGGAGGTGCTGGGCTCCTTCAGCTCCTTCAGCCTGAGCGTCGACTCCCCGAACGTGCTCGTCGGCCTGGTGGTCGGCGCGGCGGTGGTGTTCATGTTCTCGGGGCTGGCCGTCCTGGCGGTCGGCCGCGCGGCCGGACGGGTGGTCTTCGAGGTCCGCGAGCAGTTCCGCACCAAGCCGGGCATCATGGCGGGCACCGAGCTGCCCGACTACGGCAGGGTCGTGGACATCTGCACCCGTGACTCGCTGCGGGAGCTGGCCACCCCGGGTCTGCTGGCCGTGCTCACCCCGATCGCGGTCGGTTTCGCCCTCGGCTACGCCCCGCTCGGCGCGTTCCTGGCCGGTGCCATCGCGTGCGGCACGCTCATGGCGGTGTTCCTGGCCAACTCCGGAGGTGCGTGGGACAACGCCAAGAAGCTGGTCGAGGACGGTCACCACGGCGGCAAGGGCTCGCCCGCCCACGAGGCGACCATCATCGGCGACACGGTCGGCGACCCGTTCAAGGACACCGCGGGACCGGCGATCAACCCGCTGCTGAAGGTGATGAACCTGGTGGCGCTGCTGATCGCCCCGGCCGTCGTGGCGTACGCCGACAACGTGACGCTCCGGGTCGGGATCACCGTGGTCGCGGTCGTGATCGTCGTGGGCGCGGTGGTGGTCTCCAAGCGCCGCTCGGCGAGCATCAGCCCGACCGAGAACAACCCCGCGGACCGGGAGCGCGAGTCGGTCTCCAGCTGAGAGGGCGGCCGGAGATCCGCTCTCCGGCCGTACCGGACGTGACGTCCCGCGAGGGGATCGGACGTGGCGTCCCGTCACGGGACATGATGTGGCGTCCCGTGACGGGACCGGACGGGCCTTTCGCGACGGGATCGGACGCGGCGTTCCGTGACGGGACCCGATGCGGCGTTCCGTGACGGGATCGGACGTGACGGTCCGTGACGGGGCCCGGCGTGACGTCCGCAACGAGGGGTGCACGGGAGCCGTGCACCCCTTTCGCGTGTGCGGTGCCCCCCGGTGGGAAACTGGCCCGTATGGAACAGCAGCCCTCCGGAGCCAGAACGCTCTTGCTCATCCTGTTGGCGATGGTCGTGGTGTTCGCGGTGATCGTGGGGGTCGCGATGTGGGCGGCGGGGTGAGGGTGAAGTGACGACACGGACGCTGGTCGTGCTCAGGCACGCCAAGGCGGCACACATTCCCGGGCTCGCCGACAGGGAGCGGCCCCTGACCGAGCGCGGCAAACGCGATGCCCACCGGATCGGCCAGGAGCTCGCCGGCCTGGACCTCCGGCCGGACCTGGTGCTCTGCTCGCCGTCGACGCGGACGAGGGAGACGGCGGAGCTGGCCCTGCCGGGCGCGGACATCACGTTCGAGCGGGACATCTACGAGGCCTACGCCGACGACCTGCTCATGCTCGTCCGGCGGAGCGACCCCGCGGTCCGCACGCTGATCCTGGTCGGTCACAACCCCGGGGTCCACGAGCTGATCCAGGACCTCACCACCAGGGACGGCGACTCCGGCTTCCCGCCGGGCGCCTTCGCGGTCATCGAGACCGACGACGAGTGGGCCGGGCTCGACAGCGGACGGACCGTCGTGCGCTGGAGTCCGAAGGAGCACTAGGGAACCACTAGGGAACGCTGCGGACCCGCGCGGGAGCGGTACGCCCGGCCCGCGCGGATCCGACCTCGGGAGGCCCGGGAGGACGGCATGCGGAGGATCGCCGGGACCCTGCGCGGCGACTTCGCGATCACGGGCCGTCCCGCGTGGGGGTACGGCCTGCTGTGCGCCCTGGGCATCTGCCTCCCGCTGCTGTCCGGCGTCGCCGTCGGCCACGTCCGGCAGGGCGCCGTGATGGCCCTGGGCGCCTACCTCACCGTCTTCGGCGACGCCCCCGGCCTGCCGTACGGCACGCGGGCCCGCAAACTGCTCACCACCGCGTTCATGGTCACGCTGGGGACGGGGCTGGGGCAGCTGATCCAGCCGTGGCCGTGGCTCGCGGTCGTCGTGGTGGGCCTGGTCGCGGCGGCGAGCGCCTACTGGCGGGTGATCGGCATGTCCGCGGTGCTCGCCGTGACCCTGAGCTACTTCGCCCCCTCGGGTGTGGGCCCCGTCGTCCACATGGCGTTCACCGCGGCGGGCGGCCTGCTGGTCACGGTGCTGCTCCTGGCGCTGTGGCCGGTGCGCCGCCTCAGGCCGCTCCGCACGGCCTTCGAGGAGGCCGGTACGGCGCTGGCCGACCTGCTCGTCGGCGCGGGCCGCGCCCCTCTCTCCGACGAGAGCTGGGAGTCGCTGCGACGCCGCGCGGTCACGGCCGAGGACGACGCGAACAGGTCCTTCTCCCTCTACCGGGTCTCGCAGGAGGGCGACCAGGCCGGGGACCGGCTGCTGGTCACGCTGGACCGCGTCTTCCAGGAAACGGTGGCGCTGAGGGTGCTGCGGGTGGCGGCCGTACGGGCGGATCTCGGGACGGAGTGGACCGAGGATCTGGCCGGGGCGGCCGATACCCTGGCCCGCGCGCTGCGGGAGGCGGTCACCGCCGGGGGGACGGTCGCGATGCCCGAGTCCCTGGCGGCCGTCACGCGGTTCGCCGACCGGGTCCAGGAGATGCGCAGGGCGGCCCACGCGGGCGAGGTGCCGCTGCCCGGGGTCGTGCTGCTGGGGCAGATCCGCCGGTGCCTGGACCGGATCTGGACGGCGGTGCGGTCGGTCTCGCAGCAGGCGGCCGAGGCGGTGGAGGTCGGGCCGCGCCTGCCGAGGTTCGTCAGGCCACGCAAACCGGTCTTCTCCACCGGCTACCACCCCCTGCGGCTCGGTCTGGCGGTGACGCTGGCCATGGTGTTGATGCAGCTGGCCCACGAGCACTACGCCAAGTGGTTCGTGGTGACCGTGCTCGTCAGCACCCGCCCGGCCTACCGCGACACGGTCGACCGGGTGACGCTGCGGGGGCTGGGCACGGCGGTCGGTGCGACGGGGGCGGCGGTCGTGCTCGCGATCGCCCCCGGCCACCTCTACCTGATCGCGTTCATCGGGGTCTGCGCGGTGCTGGGATTCGCGTTCAGGGGGGCGAGCTACGGTTACTGGACGATCTTCGCCACGCCGATGTCGCTGATACTGTCCGACTTCACCGCGCCGATCGACTGGGGCGCGGCGGCGGCCCGGGTGGCTCTCACGGTCGCGGGCGGGGCGCTGGCGCTGCTGCTCTCCCGCCTGCTGTGGCCCAGGGGACACCGGGCGCGGCTGACCGGCAGGATCGTGGCCACCCTCAAACGGCACGCGACGGTGGTGCGGTTGCTGGCCGACCGGGATCCCGCCGAGGTGCGCGCCGCGATCTCCGACGCGGGAAAGGCCGCGGAGCGGCTCACCGACTCCCTGGACCGGCTGGACAAGGAGCCGGGAGGCGGTGCCCCGCAGCGCCTGAGGGAGGCGGTGACGGCCGCCAGGCGGCTGCGGGACAACGCGCTGGCGATGCTGACCGTACCGCCGCCCGTGGAGGAGTCGGGGCCGACGGTGACGATCCTCGACATGGTCGCCGACCGGCTGGAGAGCGTCGCGGAGGAGGTCGGGACCGGCCGCCCGGCGGCGCCCGCGGACGATCTGGACCGCGTGCTCGACGAGCTCGGGGCGCGGGTGAACATGCTGGCCGCGCGGCGGCTGGACGAGGTGGCCGAGGGAGCCGGCGACCGGATGACCGGGGTACGGCGGGGGATCATGCACGCCGCCGCCGTACAGCCTGCCCTGAAGGGGCTGAGCTCCGCCGCGCTCCGGCTGGCCTCGCTCACCGCTCCACCGCGCTGAAGCCGCCTCAGGGCCTCATCGGTGCCGCCCCGGTACTTGCCGCCCCCAGCGCAGCCTCAGCGCCGCCCCAGTGCCTCGTCAGTGTTTCACCGAGGGGACGCCGTCCTCGGCGTCGGCGGCCTCGACCTCGGCGCGCGGGATGCCGAGCAGGTAGAGGATCGCGTCGAGGTAGGGCACGTTGACCGCGGTGTCGGCGGCCTTGCGGACCACCGGCTTGGCGTTGAACGCGATGCCCAGGCCCGCCGCCGCGATCATGTCCAGGTCGTTGGCGCCGTCGCCGATGGCCACGGTCTGGCTGATCGGGATGCCCGCCTCCCGGGCGAAGCGCTCGAGCGCCCGCGCCTTGCCGGGACGGTCGACGATCTCGCCGACGACCCGCCCGGTGAGCACGCCGTCGACCACCTCCAGGGTGTTGGCCGCGGAGTAGTCGATCCCGAGCTCCTCGACGAGGGCGTCGGTGAGCTGCGTGAACCCACCGCTGACGATCGCGAAGCGGTAGTCGAGCCGCTTGAGCGTCCGCACCAGCGTCCGGGCGCCCGGGGTGAGCACGAGCTCCTTGCGGACCTTCTCGAAGGTCTCCTCGCTCAGGCCCTTCAGCAGCGCGACCCGGCGGCGCAGCGACTCGGCGAAGTCGAGCTCGCCGCGCATCGCCTCCTCGGTGACCCTGGCGACCTCCTCCAGGCAGCCCGCGTGGGCGGCCAGCAGTTCGATCACCTCGGCCTGGATCAGGGTGGAGTCGACGTCCATCACGATCAGCCGCTTGGCCCTGCGGTGCAGGCCGCTGCGCTGCACGGCGACGTCCACCTGCTGGGCGTACGCCTCGGTGGCCAGCTCGGTGCGGAGCGCGTCGGGGTCGGCGCCGGAGACGGCCAGCTCGAAGCAGGTCACCGGATAGTTGGACAGCCGCTCGATCCGGTCGATGTTGGCGCCCGCCGCCGCGATCCGGCCCGCGATGCCGGCCATCGCGGCCGGCTGCAGGGGCGAGCCGAGGACGGTGACGTGCAGCCGCCCGCGACGGCGCTTCTCCTGGAGGTCCGAGCCGGTGGACAGCTCCACCTCGAGACCCAGGTCTCCCGCGGTCCGCTCGATCGCGGTCCACAGGGCGCCGAGGGTGCCGCCGGTCCCGGTCGGGGTGTCGCCCGCGTAGGCGACGAGAACCCCCAGGGTGAGCCTGCCGCGGATGACGACCTGTTCGACGTCGGCGACGACGACGGGGAAGCCGGACAGGACGGAGAAGAGCCGCGAGGTGACCCCGGGGCGGTCCGGTCCGGACAGCGTGATAAGTAGCGTGCGCTGGTTCATCGGTGTCTACGCTACTTGGCCCCCGAAACGATCGTGAATGCGGTTCATCATCCGGACGCCTGAAGTTCGCGGCGACCTCCTGTCCTGCGTCATCTACGCCTGGCTTCATGTCTTCATGACGACCACTCCCGCGGGGCAGAGGGTCGCTCGCTACGTCGTCGGGCTGGCCGATACCGCCGCCGACATGCGGGAGGCACAGCGCCTGCGTCATCAGGTGTTCGCCGAGGAACTGGGCGCTCGGCTGGACACCCCCATAACCGGTCTGGACGTCGACCCGCTCGACGCCTACTGCGACCACCTGCTGGTACGGCACGGCGAGACGGGCGAGGTCGTCGGCACCTACCGGCTGCTCTCCCCCCGCAGGGCCGACCGCCTCCACGCGGACTCCGGGTTCGACCTCGGCGCGCTGGCCGGGATCCGGGAGAGCACGGTCGAGGTGGCCAGGGCCTGCGTGCACGCCGACCACCGGTACGGCACGGTGATCGGGCTGATGTGGGCGGCCATCGCGCGCTACATGGTCGCGGGGGGCCACCGGTGGCTGGCCGGGGCCTGCTCGGTCCCGGTCGCGGAGGCCGCCGGGGTCATGGAACGGGTGCCGCTCTCCCCGCCGGAGTACCGTGTCACCCCGCGCAGCCCCTGGCGTCCCCGCCGGGGCTCGGCACGCGGGACGGCCGGGACGGGGCGCGGTTCGGCGCGGGGTTCCGCGCGTGGCGCGGCGGGATCGGAGCGAGGTTCCGGGCGGGGTTCGGCGCGCGGGGCGGGGGGAACGGAGCGGGACACGCTTCCCGTCCTGCTCAGGGGCTGTGTCCGGATGGGCGCGTGGGTCTGCGGTCCGCCCGCCCACGACCCCGTCTCCGGCACGGCCGACTTCTTCGTGCTGCTGTCGATGGCCGACCTGGACCCGCGCTACCTGAGGCACTTCCTGGGAGCCCCGGTATGAACGCGTGGCTGCCGGTGGGGCCCTGCAGGCCCGCCACCTGCCTCACGCCCCAGGGACCGACGGTCGGCCGCCCGCTCAAGGTGCTGCGGCTGGCGGCGGCCGTACTGGTCCTGCTGGCGGGGACGGTGCTCGCCCTCGTCGCCCGCGGGCTGAGCACGACCAGGCGGATCCGGCTGATGAGCGCCTGGTCCCGGGCGGTGCTGTGGACCCTGGGCGTCCGGGTCGAGGTACGGCCCGGCTTCGCCTTCCTGGCCGGTTCGGCCGCCGGGCTGCGTATCCGCCCCGTCTCCACGGCGGCACCGCTGGTCGTGTCCAACCACGTTTCCTGGCTGGACCCGCTCGTCATGGCGGCCGTCATGCCCTGCCGCCTGCTGACCAGGAGCGAGACCCTGGGCCGGCCGGTGATCGGCGGGCTGGCCGCGGCCGCGGGCGTCCTGGTCATCGACGCCGGCAGGCCCTCCACGCTGCCCGAGGCTGTCGCCGGGGTGGCCGGGGCGCTCGGCGAGGGGGAGCCGGTCGCGGCCTTCCCCGAGGGCACCACGTGGTGCGGCCGGGAGATGGGCGCCTTCCGGCGCGCGGTGTTCCAGGCGGCGCTGGACGCAGGCGCCCCGGTCCGGCCCGTGGCGCTGAGATATCTGGGACCGGGCGGGGCCACGGCGACCGAGGCCGCGTACGTCGGCGACGACACGCTGGTGGCCTCGGTCCGCAGGGTGGCCGGGATCCGGCGGCTGACCGTCGAGGTGACGCTGCTGCCCCCGGTCCAGGCCCGTGACCGCAGGTCCCTGGCGTGGGCGGCGGAGTCCTCGATCGCCTCGGTGGTGATCGCCCCGACCGCCCACGCCGCCCGGGTGGCAGCCTGAGCGGCGGACGGGCGCGTTCTCGGGGGGTGATTTTCCACGCGGGGTTCTCCGCGTGGTCTCCGGACCGGCACCGGCCGGTGGCCGAGACGGGTGGGTCTCATGCCGACCGGCCGGTGGCGGAGGTCACCTCCGATGTGCGGTCAGGTCCGTGGCCTGCACTCCGCGCACCGGGCGGAGTCGCAGTCCCGGCAGGGCGGCGGGGCGTCGACGCAGACCTTGACGCTGTCGGAGTCGTTGGTCGGGTCGAGGTCCTTCTCGTTGCCCCCGGCGGTGGCGGTGTTGGTCTTCTCACCGGCCGTCGTGGCCTTGGCGCGGATCGTCAGCGTGGCCCTGCCGCCGCTGGGCAGTGGGCCCACCGCCCACGTCCCGGTCGCCGGGTTGTAGGCGCCGGTCGAGGGCGTCGCCGAGAGGAAGGACAGCCCCGTCGGCAGTACGTCCTCGACGGTGACGCCGGTGGCGTCATTGGGGCCCGCGTTGCGGACGGCGAGGCGGTAGGTGACGGTCTGCCCGACGGTGGTCCGGGTCAGGTCGGCGGACTTGATCACGCTCAGGTCGACGGCGGGGTTGACCTTGGTGGCCACCTCGCCCGTGGTGGAGGTCAGCGGCTCCGGGGTGGTGCCGAGGCGGTTCTCGTAGCCGACGGTGCCCTGGTTGACGATCTGCCTGCCCGCGGCCGCCCGGTCGACCCGCACCCGGAACTCGACCGTGGTGCCGTTGGGCAGGTCGGCGGTGTTGGGCAGCCTGCCCCCGGCGGAGCCGGTCGCGCCGTTGCCCAGCGTGAAGGACACCTCGCCGGTCGCGGGGGCGAAGGCGCCCTGGTCGTCGCCCGGCGCGTCGGTCTTGATCCCGGTGTTGGGGCCGTCCACGACACGCAGCGAGCCGGGCACGTAGGAGGTCCCGGCCGGGACGGTGTCGGTGAGCCGGACGTTCTCCGCGGGCGCGCCGCCCTCGTTCCTGGCGGTCAGCCGGTAGGTGACCACGTCTCCGACGTCCACCGGGCCGTCGGGGATCGCGGCCTTGGTGACGATGACACAGGGCGCGGTGCCGAAGAAGACGTCGTCCAGGAAGTTGCCGATGCCGCGGTTGCCCCCGGCGGCCGACAGGGAGGTGAAGGCGAACCTGGTGACCGTCTGGCCGGCGGGCACCGTGTAGGTGCCGGTGTAGGTGCCCCAGGCCGAGGCCCCGTCGGACACGGTCTGCTGCCGGACCGGCGAGCCGGGCGCGCCGATGTCCAGCGCCATCGTGTCGGCGCCCAGGCGGCCGCGGTGCGCCAGCCGCCAGTACAGCGTCGTGCCCGGGGTGGTCGGGTGGTCCTGGTAGAGGGTCGAGACCTGGTTGGCGTTCAGCTCGGCGAACTGCTTGCCCTCCGCGGTCGTGGCGTTGGTCGGGTTGGGCGGACCGGTCCAGAGCTCGATCTGGTGGTCGGTGGCGGTCGTCACCCAGCCCGGCACGCCGTTCTGCGAGGCGTCGGGGAAGAAACCGACCGCGCCGCCGGTGACGGCGGGCCGCTCGAAGCCGCCGTTGACCAGCGCCACCTGCTGCGGGCAGGAGGACGGGGTCGGCGCGGCTCGCGGGATCGCCCTGACCGGGGCGCCGGTCCGTGCGGCCTCGGCCGGGGCCGTGCTGAACAGCGTCAGCGGTCCGGTGATCATCGCCAGTGCCGCGACCGGGTAACACATCCGTCGGATGTGCCTCATCATCGACGTCCTTTCGTGTGGTGACGGACTGCTTTCGTCCACCGCGCCGGGAGAGACCGGCGCCGGTGCCGCAGGGCAGACTCGCCTGACGGGCCGGTCGGCGGCGCGCGACACGAGCGCGCGTTTCAACGCTTGGCGGGACGTTGACCTGTGCGGACGCGGCATGGGGGGATCCGGACCGAAAACCGGCCATGACGAGGCGCGCCCCGAGAGGCGTCGAGAGAGGCCGTGCACCGGCCGCCGGGGCCGATCGGCGGGCGACCGGCCCCGGCGGGGCGGGGCGCCCCCGGGAGCCGTCGGGGCGGGAACCGGTGGGCGGAGCGGCCGGTTGGCCGGGGAACGCGTGTCAGCGGGGCCCGAGGTAGGCGATGACGGCCGCCACCCGGCGGTGGGTGTCGGGGCTGTTCTCCAGCGCCAGCTTCATGAAGATCGAGTTCACGTGCTTCTCGATCGCGGATACCGACAGGTGCAGGGCGCGGGCGATGCCGCCGTTGGACAGCCCGTGCGCCATCTCCCTGAGCACGTCCAGCTCGCGGGGCGTCAGCTCGGCGGGCGGGGGCACGTCCCTGACACCGCGCTTGGCCAGCAGGCCCTCCACGACCTTGGGATCGATCACCGATCCGCCCGTGGAGACCGAGCGGATCGCCCCCAGCAGTTCGTCGATGTCGCCGACCCGGTCCTTGAGGAGGTAGGCCCTGCCCTCGGTGCCGTCCCTGAACAGGTCCAGCGCGAACAGCGCGTCGGAGAACTGGGAGAGCACCACCACCCCGATGTCCCGCGAGGCCGCCCTGATCCGGTGCGCGGCGTCTATGCCCTCCATGCCCGCGCGGACGAGGTCGGCGGAACCGGGCATCCGGATGTCGGTCACCACCACGTCGGGCCGCAGCCGCCGGGCGGCGTCCAGCAACTCGTCGGCGGTCCCCACGGCCGCGACCACGCTGATCTCGCCGGAGGCCTCCAGGAGCCTGCGGGTGCCCTCGCGCACCAGGTAGTGGTCCTCTGCCAGGACGACGGTGAGCTCAGCCATGGGCCGTACGGTGCCGGAAGACGGTCATGGGGAGATCCTGCCCGCTGGACGGGCGCGCCGCATATGAGGCTGTCCGCACCTCTTTCCGGCGGGCGCCTCCCGAGGGCGTCCCTCCGGCGCCTTTCCGGCTCACGCCGCCTTTTCGGAAACCGCCCGGATGTTTTTCGGAAGGCCGGGAGATTCTGGAACCCCGGAAAAGCGGGACCGTTTTCCCGCTCTCCGTGAACTCTTTCGTGAACTCTTCCGGCGGAGTCTTTCCGTGGAGTTTCGCCGTGGAGTTTTTCGCGGGGTACGGCACGCCGCCCCCGGGACGCGAGAGGCCCCCGCCCTGTGACAGGACGGGAGCCTCCCCACCCGGATCCGCCCGGAGGCCCGGCCGTGGCGCGGCCTCCGGGAACGGGTCCTAACGCACGATGCCGGTCTTGGCCTTCTTCACGAAGTACCAGTGCTTGATGCCCAGGCGCTCGAGCTCGTCGCGGTTCAGGGTCTCCGCGCCGGTCGGCAGGTCGACCGTGTCGACACCGAGGTAGGCGGTGGCGGTGCCGCGCGTCTTCTTGCTCAGCTGTACGACCACGGAGATGCTCTCGCTGTCGCCGATCTGCAGGGCGCGCGGCGTGAGGCACCAGAAACCGTCGTCGTAGAGGCCGCACTCGCTGCCCTTGGGGGCGTACACCTTCGTCAGCTTCGAACCCTTGGGCAGCACGCCGCCGGTCCAGAACGAGTCGGCCAGGTAGGGGCCCTTGTTGGTGGCCTTGATGATATAGGTGATCTTTCCGCCGGCCTTGACCCGCTTCGGGGCCGACAGGTTGATGGTGAAGGAGGAGAAGGGATCGTCGGCCTTCGTGACGACCCCGGTCGGCGCCTTCGCGGAAGCGGCCGAGGCCGGTGCGGCGAGCAGCATCGTGCCGGCGAGCGGGGCGACCAGGGCCAGAGCGGCGATCCTGGAGATTGGGTGGAGCATCAAACGTCTCCCAGTTGAGGGGTACGAGGACGCTGCGGCGGTCCCCGTGAAAGTCCGCAGCGTTTTACCACAGCCAACTAGGAAAGTCGATTTTTTATCATTCGACACTATTTTCACAGACGACCCGGTGGTTACCGGACTCAGACGACGGTGCCGCTTCGGCCGGAGCGCCCCGGAGAACAGTGTCGGGGCGCCCGCGACCTGAGGGAACACGAGCCGAGGCGTCGCGGGATCGGGCTATCGCCGGATCCGGGTCTTGACCGTGACGAACTTCAGGTCCACGCCCGTGTCGATGCCGTGGATGTTCAGGGTGTCGATCCCGCCCGCGGGCACGTCGATCGACGCCGAGGCGAACCGGGCCGTCGCGGTGCCCCTGGCGCTGTTCCTGAGCCAGATCTTGACCTTGACGGCGACGGTCCTGCCGGGCCGCAGCCTGTCGAGCAGGCAGCCGACCTCGCGGCCGTCGGCCTCGCAGTAGGAGCCGGAGGGACCGGTGATCTGGACCCTGCGCGCCTGGCTGGGGACGTAGCCCCCGATGTAGGCGATGTCGGTGGACCACTGGCCGACGTTCTTGGTGTAGATCGTGTAGACGACCGTGTCGCCCGACCAGGCCACGCGCGGGTAGTGGACGTTGGTCCTCAGCGGGGAGAGCGGAGGAGTCGCGACGCTCGCGGTCCGCGGTGCCGCTGCGGCGGCGTTCGCGCTCTGGGTGACGAACAGAGTGCTTCCCGCCAGGGCGAGGGCGGCGAAGGCGGTCAGGTGCCGGCGCATTTCATGCTCCAATCGGAAATGTATTCCCCCGTTATGTGCTGATATCAGCATGGAGCGGCCGACTTGGAAACCTCTTGTGATTGACTGGGTCTCGCGGTTGACGGGTTCGCCTGACAATCAGCCGACAATGAGGTGGGCGTCGCCGAACTCGTGCCAGAGGTAGCCCTCGCCGAGCGCCTCGGCGTACGACCGCGACAGCAGGTCCTCCCCGGCGATCGCCGTCAGCATCATCAGGTGGGTGGAACGGGGCTCGTGCAGCCCCGTGATCAGGCCGTCGACCACCCTCACCCCGGTCGAGGGGGTGACGAGGTGGGAGGTCCAGCCCCGCGCCGGGCCGATCCGGCCCTCCGCCGGGGCGGCCGACTCCAGCGCCCGCACCACGGTCGTGCCCACCGCGATCACCCGTCCCCCCGATCCGCGGGTGAACTCCACCTGCCGCGCCGTGACCTCGGGCACCTCGAACCACTCCGGGTAGGGCGGCTCGTCCCTCTCCGGGGAGGCGACCCCGGTGTGCAGGGTGATCGGCACGACACCGATCCCGCGGGTCACCAGCCGGGTCACCAGCTCGGCGGTGAACGGCCGGCCGGCGCTGGGCATCTCCGCGCTGCCCGGCCGTGTCCCGAACACGGTCTGGTAACTCGACAGCGGCCAGTCCCGCTCCACGTAGGAGTAGTGGATCGGCACGCCGTACCGGCGCAGGTAGGCGGGGACGTCGCGGTCCAGCCTGGCCCGCCACAGCCGTGGCGTCTCCCGTGCCAGCAGGCGCAGCGTGGCCCCGCCGGGCAGCGGCAGCCACTCCCCGGGAGCGCAGCCCCGGTACGGCTCGCCCGCGCCGCCCGCCCCGGTCCCCGGACCGTCCCCCTTTCCCCGCCCCACCCCGGTCACCCTCGTGCCGGACCGGTTCCGCTTCACGTTCGCGCCACGGCGGCGCAGCTCGACCAGCCACGTCCCGTCCTCGCGCTCGGTCGAGAAGTGCACCGCGAGCCGGTCGAGCCGGACCGCGGCGGGGAGGGTCGCGGAGTCGTTGACGACGAGCAGGTCACCGGGGCGGAGCAGATCCGGCAGATCGGTGAACCCGTGGTGGCCTATCACCCCGGTGTCGCGGCGCGAGACCAGGAGCCGTATCCCGTCACGAGCCAGCCCCCGTGCCTCCGGTGGCTCGTGCGCCTCCGACTCGTGCGGGAGCACGAAGCCCGCCGGCACGCCGTCCGTCATCGATGCGCTCACGGACCCTCCTCCTTCTCCGGATCGACGGGACCTCCCGGACCCGTCCGGCCACCCTGTAAGCCGCCCTGTAAGCCGCCCTGTAAGCCGCCCTGTAAGCCACCGTGCAGGCCACCGTGCCGGTCGTCGCGCCCGTTCCGCCCGTTCACGGGTGGCCGACCCGCCCGCTCGCCGGGCGCTCGTCGATCAGCCGCCGGAGCGTGGGGACGACCGTCTCCGGTCCCGGGGCGGTCGCCGCCTCCTCGGCGCCGACCGCCGCGGTGAGCATCGCCGTGTTCATCTCGCCCGGGTCGACCCACCAGACCGCGACGGCCGGCTCCTCGACGGCCAGCACGCCGGACAGGCGCTCCAGGGCGGCCTTGGTCGCCCCGTAACCGCCCCAGCCCTCGTACGCCTCGACCGCCGCGTCCGAGGAGATGTTGACGATCGCGCCGCGCCGTTCCCTGAGTCCGGGCAGGGCGGCCTGGATCAGCGCCAGCGGTGCCAGCACGTTCGTCCCGAACAGCTCCTCCAGCGTGTCGAGCGGGTAGTCGGCGAGCGGGGGCAGTGGGACGGCGCCCAGCCCGGAGGCGTTGTTGACGAGCAGGTCCAGGCCTCCCGCGCGCCGTACGGCACGCGCCAGCCGCTCCCGGTGCGCCGGGTCGCGGACGTCCCCCGCCAGGGCGTCGGCGCCGAGTTCGTCCGCCACGGCTTCGAGCGCCCGCGCGCCCCGGGCGGTGAGGATGAGCCGCCAGCCGTCGGCGGCCAGCGAGCGGGCCAGCGCCAGGCCGAGCCCTCGGGATGCCCCGGTGATGAGTGCGGTCTTCGTCATGCCTCGACGCTAGGAACCGGGCGTCCGGAGCGCATCGGCCGTGGGGCCCGCCTCCGTCTGGGCTGATGGACCTAGGACCGATGGCGTAACGCGGCCGTTCGCCGCGGGCGCCTAGAGTTTTTCCGTGAGCGATGACCGGGACGCCGTCCTGCACGCGGTGAGCTCCGCCGTCCTGGCGGTGACCAGGCATCTGTCGGTCCGGGAGGTGCTGCAGGTCATCGTGCGCTCGGCGGGGCGGCTGCTGGACGCCCGTTACGCCGCGCTCGGCGTGCCCGACGACCAGGGGGCGTTCGCCGAGTTCGTCGCCGAGGGCATCTCCGAGGAGGAGTGGGAGGCGATCGGGCCGATGCCCCGCCAGCACGGCATGCTCGGCGCGATGCTGCGCGAGGGCGCGCCGGTCCGGCTGCCCGACATCCGCAGGGACCACCGGTTCGAGTACTGGCCCCGGGCCCACCCGGTGCTCAAGGACTTCCTCGGCGTGCCGATCCGCGACGGCGACCAGGTGCTCGGCATCATCTTCCTGTCCAACAAACGCTCGCCAGGCGGCTTCACCGAGGCCGACCAGAACCTGCTCACCATGTTCGCCGCGCACGCCGCGATCGCGCTCACCAACGCCCGTCTCTACGAGCGGGGCAGGGAACTGGCGCTGGTCGAGGAGCGCACCCGGATGGCCAGGGAGCTGCACGACGCGGTGACCCAGAAGCTGTTCTCGCTCAGGCTCACCGCCCAGGCGGCCTCCTCGCTGGTCACCCGTGATCCGGGGCGGGCGCTGCTGGAGATCGAACGGGTCGAGCGGCTGGCCGGGGAGGCGCTGGCCGAGCTCCGCGCGGTGATCGTGGAGCTCCGTCCCGCCGAGCTCGACCGGCACGGCCTGGCCGAGACGCTCCGCAAGCACGTCCGCCTGCTGGACCGGCTGCATCCTGCGTCGTTCACGTTCGAGGAGTCGCCGGTGTGCGAGCTCGAACCGGCGACCGAGGTGGCGGTCCTGCGGGTGGCCCAGGAGGCCCTGCACAACGCCTCCCGGCACTCGGCGGCGCGCACCGTCGGCGTGCGCCTTGGCTGCGAGGGGGGCACGGTGGTCCTGGAGGTGCGGGACGACGGGACGGGCTTCGACGTGGCCGCCGCCGCGGGCCGGGGGCTCGGCATCGCGTCGATGGAGGACAGGGCCCACGCCCTGGGCGGAAGCGTGAACGTCAGCTCGGGGCCGGGAGCGGGGACGCTGGTCCGGATGGAGGTGCCCGCGTGAGCGACGAGCGGATGATCCGGGTGCTCATCGCCGACGACCACCCGGTCGTCAGGCAGGGGCTGCGCACCTTCCTGGACCTGCAGGAGGATCTCGACGTGGTGGGGGAGGCGGCCGACGGCGCCGAGGCCGTCGAGCTGACGGAGTCCCTCGGTCCGGACGTGCTGCTGCTCGACCTGAAGATGCCCGTCCTGGACGGCCACGGCACGCTGCTCCGGCTCAGGGAGCGGGGCCTGTCGCCCCGAGTGCTGGTGCTGACCTCGGTCGCCGAACGGCGGGACGTCGCCCCCGCCATGCGGGCCGGGGCGGCCGGATTCCTCTACAAGGACGTCGGGCCCGTCGCGCTGGTCCAGGCGATCCGCGCGGTTCACGGCGGTCAGGTGCTGCTGGCCCCCGAGGCCGCCGAGGCCATGCTGTCCGGTCCCGCCCCCGCGCCCGCCGCGGCCGCCTCCGTGACGCCGCTCACCGAGCGGGAGCGCGAGGTGCTCGCGCTGATCGCCTCCGGCCGGTCCAACCGTGAGATCGCCAGGGAGCTGGCCGTGGCGGAGAAGACCGTGAAGACCCACGTCTCCAACGTGCTGATGAAGCTGGGCGTGCAGGACCGGACGCAGGCGGCCCTCTACGCGGTCCGGCACGGCCTGGCCTGAGTTCCGAGACGGCTCGGGCCTCGTGCGGGCCGTGCGCCGCTCACCGGCGCCGGTCCGGTCCGCGTCACCGCTCGCCGTACCGGCGCAGCGGGGGCTGTCACACGGGTGCCCCGATGATGGCGGCCGGGGCTGTCGCATCAGCCGGTGCCCCGATGGCGGCGGCCGGGGTTGTCGCATCAGCCGGTGCCATGGAGTGGGCGGATGGGCTGGGAGACGGTGTGGTGGGCGGCGGGGTCAGACGAGTTCGGAGATGGCGTGGTGGGCGGCCACGCGGGCCCGCCGTACCGCGCGGTCCAGGGCACGCAGCGCCTGGCTCCGGGCGGCGACCTGGCCGGAGGTGAGTCCCCGGTCGTCGGCGATCTGGAGCACCGTGGTGAGCCGGGCGGCCAGGGCGGCGACCCGGTGGGCACGGGCCGGATAGCCGGGGGCCAGGCCGTCGTCCATGGCCGTGACCCGCCGGTGCCCCTGGGCGGGACCCTCGACGCCGAGCAGGGCGTCGGTCGTCTCGCGCATGGCGACGGTCAGGGCGTGCTCGGCCTCGGCGAGGGAGGGGATGTCGGGTACGTTGGCACTGGCCTCCAGTACGGTCCAGCGCACCCCGGCGTACGATGAGCCGCGGCGGTCCCGTATCGGGACCATGCCCAGGCATCTGCCGGGAAACACGGCTATCGCCGCCTGCCCGGCCTCGATCGCCGCGGAGTTGAAGGAGGGCGGTCCGGTGAGTCCGAGCGGGTCGCCCGCGACGGGGAGCGCGAGGCGCAGCGACCGCATGCCCTCGACCCGCAGGTCGGCGAGAAAACCGCGCAGGGGAGCGTCGCCCGTCTCACCGGCGACGAGTTGGGGGCCTGCCTGTCGCTCGACGCGGTCGGCGGCCTCGTCGAGGCCGACCTGTCCGGCGAGCCAGGCGTTGCCCCAGCAGACCAGGGTGGCCGAGATCCGTGAATCAGGGTGCACCGATCCACGATATGCGCTTGTCCTGCAATAGGTTTTGTTCCAGTGACTCTCAAGGAGGCGTTAGGGATGGGCGGTCAGGTGCTTCGGCTACAGGACGTCACCGTCCGCAGGGACGGGGCGGCCCTGCTGCGGGACATCGACTGGACCGTTCACGAGGACGAGCGATGGGTCGTCATCGGTCCCAACGGCGCGGGGAAGACGACGCTGCTGCAGGTCCTCGGGGCGATGCTGTTCCCCGCCGAGGGCGTCGTCGAGATCCTGGGCGAGCGGCTCGGCCAGAGTGACGTGTTCGACCTGCGACCCCGCATCGGCCTCGCGAGCGCCGCGCTCGCCGAGAAGGTTCCGCCGGAGGAGAAGGTCATCGACCTGGTGCTCACCGCCTCCTACGCGATTCTCGGCCGCTGGACCGAGGAGTACGACTCCAACGACGTCACCCGGGCCGTCGAGCTGATCGACCAGCTCGGCTGCGCCCACCTGATCCGCCGCCGGTTCAACACCCTGTCCGAGGGGGAGCGCAAGAGGGTGCAGATCGCCAGGGCCCTCATGCCGGACCCCGAGCTGCTGCTGCTGGACGAGCCCGCCGCGGGCCTGGACCTGGGCGGCAGGGAGGACCTGGTCCGCCGCCTGTCGGCGTTCGCCCACGACCCGAAGGCGCCGACGATGGTGCTGGTCACCCACCACGTGGAGGAGGTGCCCAGCGGGTTCACCCACGCGCTGCTGCTCCGGCACGGCTCGGTGGTCGTCCAGGGGCCCATCGAGCAGGTGATGACCGCCGAGAACCTTTCGCACACGTTCGGCGTACCGCTCAGCCTGGAACGCGGCCGCGACGGCCGCTGGTACGCCCGCGCGCACCAGTTCTGAGCCTGTTTACGCTGTTCAAGGGTCGGTAACGAGAAAAACACATACCATTTCCGAACGAGAGAGATCCACTTGACTCGACCGTCCGGGGTGGCTCATGCAGTTGTTACTCGTCGCGCTCGTCGTGGTGGTCTTCGTTGGATTCGTCCTTTTCAAGGCGGTCCACATCGTTCCGCAGGCCACCGCGGGGGTCGTGGAGCGTCTGGGGCGCTACCACCGGACGCTCACCCCCGGGCCGAGCCTCGTGGTTCCCTTCGTCGACCGGCTCAAGCGGACGGTGGACCTGCGTGAGCAGGTCGTCTCCTTTCCCCCGCAGTCGGTGGTCACCTCGGACAACCTCGTCGTCTCCGTCGACACGGTCGTCTACCTCCAGGTCGCCGACCCGCAGGCGGCGATCTACGAGATCGCCGACTTCCTCGTCGGGGTCGAGCAGCTCACCGTGACCACGCTGCGCAACGTGATCGGCGGCATGGGCCTGGAACAGGTGCTGGTCTCACGCGAGGAGATCAACACCGAGCTGCGCGAGGCGCTCGACGGCGCGGGCAGCTGGGGGCTCCAGATCAACCGGGTCAGGCTCAAGGAGGTCCGGCCGCCGGCCGCCATCCAGGAGTCCATAGAGCGTCAGATGCGCGCCGACCGCGACAAGCGGGCCGCCGTACTGGAGGCGGAGGGGCGCAAGCAGGCGGCCATCCTCACCGCCGAGGGGCACAAACAGGCCACGGTGCTCAAGGCGCGCGGTGAGGCGGAGGCCGTGGTGCTCAGGGCGCAGGCCGACGCGGAGGCCAAGGCGATGCGGGCCAAGGGCGAGGCGGACGCGATCGGCATGGTCTTCCGCGCGATCCACGAGGGCAGGCCCGACCAGCGGCTGCTGGCCTACCAGTACCTCAGGACCCTGCCGGAGATCGCCAGGGGCGACGCCAACAAGGTGTGGATCGTTCCATCCGAGATGACCAAGGCGATGGAAAGTCTCGGTGGCCTGTTCGGCGGCAGGGAGACCCCCGCCGCCGGCGGGCCGCCGGCGTCCTCCTAGCATCCGGTGAGTGCCGTGCACCGTTCACGGGCGCGAGCAGCCGGAGGCAGGGGAGGGGCATGACGCCGTGGGAGGCGGTCGCGATCTTCGCGGCCGGAGTCGGGGCCGGGGGCATCAACGCCGTCGTCGGCTCGGGGTCGCTGATCACGTTTCCGACGATGGTCGCGATGGGGATGCCACCGATCGTCGCCAACGTCTCCAACAACATCGGGCTGGTACCGGGGTCGTTCACCAGTGTGCTCGGCTACCGCGCGGAGCTGAAGGGGCAGCGTGAGCGGCTGATGCGGCTGGGGACGGCCTCCGTCCTGGGCTCGCTGGTCGGCGGTGTGCTGCTGCTCTTCCTGCCCGCCAGCACGTTCGACATGGTGGTGCCGGTTCTGATCGGCATGTCGTGCGTGCTGGTGGTGGTCCAGCCGAAACTCAACAGGTGGCTGAGCGCCCGGCGGAAGGACGTCCACCCGAACGGCGGCCCCTGGCTGTGGCTCGGGGTCCTCGCGGCGGGGATCTACGGCGGCTACTTCGGCGCGGCCCAGGGGGTGCTGCTCATCGGGCTGCTCGGCAGCGTCCTCGACGAGGACCTCCAGCGCGTCAACGCCGCCAAGAACGTGCTCGCGCTGCTGGTCAACGGCGCCGCGGCGGTGCTGTTCGTCTTCGTCGCCGAGGTCGACTGGCGCGGGGTCGCGCTCGTCGCACTGGGGGCCGCGATCGGCGGCTTTTTCGGCGCGCGGGTCGGCCGGCGGCTGCCCGCGCCGGTGCTGCGGGGGGTCGTCGTCTGCGTGGGCGTCGTGGCGATAGTCAAACTGGTGTACGCCTAGATTCCCCGAGTTTTGGGCATAAATCAGGTATGAAGGGCGACAAGGTAGAGATCGTCATTGATGCGGGCGACAGCTCGCGGACCTACGAAGTCGTCGCCACCAGGGCGGGCCGCCGGGTCGAGGTGGCCAACCGCCGCGGTGGCGTGGTCGAGGTGAGCGAGGTCACCCGGAGCGGTACGGCGGTGCGCACCGCCCGCTTCATGTCCAGCCGGATCCTCGCCCTGGTCGAGCACCCCGCCGACGGCAGACCCGACTGAGCCCGCCGGGCCCGCCACGGCCGGGATCTCCCGTGCCCCGGCGGGTCAGGTCAGGGCGGGGCGGACCTGGAGCACGCCGTCGCGGCGGATCCGGGTCTCGAAGTAGGGCTGCGGGGCGGTGGCGGGACCGTGCGCGACCGTCCCGTCCGACAGCCGGAAGGTGCTGCCGTGCCACGGGCACACCACGCAGGTGGTGCCCCTGTCGGACACCAGCTGCCCCTGGTGCAGCGGCCCGGCCAGGTGGGAGCAGTGGTCGGCGAGCACCGTGACCCCTTCGCCGATCCTCAGCACGAACAGGTCGATGTAGCCCAGGCGCCTGGCCACGGGGCGTCCCTCCGGCAGGTCCTTGATGTCGCACAGGTCGTGCCAGCCCAGCGGGACCAGGTGGCTGACGGACTCGGCGTGGTTGGCCCCGGCCGCCTGCCGGTAGGCCAGGTGCCCCCCGAGGTAGCCTCCCGCGCTCGCGGCCCCCAGGCCCGCGAACGCCAGCAGCCTGCCGCGCCGGTCGTTCCCGGCGAGCCTGAGGGCCAGAGAACCGGCGTACAGCCCCAGGGCGGTGATGTTGGCGATCGCGTGCACGAACCCGACCCGCTGCTGCTCCCGGTGGAGCGCGGACCAGTCGGTGATTCCGGCGGCGGCCGCCGGAATCGCCCCCGCGATGCCCGTCGCGAGCACCGCGCGCGTCGCGCGGGGATCGGCGCCGGCCAGGTCGAGCACCGCGGTCGCCAGCCAGCAGCCCAGGCTGAGGTCGGTGAGCGGTGGGTGAAGTGGTTTGCCGGTGGGCACCCCGTGCAGCAGGTCGCGCAGCCATCCCGGACCGATGCGCCGGCGTACCGCCTTGGCCAGCACCCGGATCGGTCTGTCCATCCGGTCTGACTGTTCGATTCGGCCGGCGACGTTGACCGGGGGTACGAGATGCCTGAAGCTTCGGCGCTTCGTTTTGACTGTTTCCTTCACGATCGCCCCCTCTCAACCCAGTAGGGACCTACCCGGGAACCATGTCATGCACGCGCCAGATGCCCCCTGCTGACCGACAGCTCGATGATCTCGGTGGCGTAGGAGCCGAGCGTCGGCGACCCCTCCTCGATGATCTTCACCTTCTCCAGCACCTGCTCCGCCGTCACCTTGTACAGCGACCAGGTGCCGCCCTCGTTGTGGTGGTTGGCCATGATCGGCGCGATCCTGTCGAGGGCCTTGGCGAACCGGGCCTCGGGGGTCTTGCGCTCCTCGAACTCGTCCCACAGCGCGCGCAGCCGCGCCGCCTGGTCCTCGGGGAGCAGCCCGAAGATCCGGTCGGCGGCCTTGCGCTCGATGCCGAGCTGCGCCTCGACGGCGCCCGCGTCGTAGATGAACGTGTCTCCGGCGTCGATCTCGACGATGTCGTGGACGAGCAGCATCGCGATGACCCTGTCCAGGTCGGTGCCCGGTGGTGCGTGCTCGGACAGGACCATCGCCAGCATGCCCACGTACCACGAGTGCTCGGCGTCGTTCTCCCGCCGGGATCCGTCCATGAGGGTGTTGCGACGGACGATGCGTCTGAGCTTGTCGATCTCCATGGCGAAGGTGAGCTGGGCGCGCAGGCGGTCCTGTTCTGGAGGGATGGTCACCTGCGCAAGCCTAATGCGCGCCGATCCCCGTTTTTCGAACGGCCGGGCAATCATGTGGGGCCCGGGGGAGGGTCACCGCGTCGAACACGGGATTTCCCGGAGGTTTTCCCAGAACAGTGGGGCCGGGGACGGCGGGCCGGGGTCTGACCCCGTAGGCGTGAGGCGGCCGGAAGAGGACGGGCACGGGGCGGATACGGGGCGCCTCGGGAGGAGCCGGGACAAGAGGAGGAGCCGGAACGAGGGAAGGAGCCGGGAGGAGAAGGGGAGCCGGGAGGAGAGGGGGAGCCGGGACGAGGGCGGGCATGGGAAGGGGCCCGCGCGTGCGCGGGCCCCGAGGAGGGGTCACGGTCCGCGCCGTGCCGTACGGCGCGGACCGTTCGGGCGTCACTGACCGATGCCGAGGCCCTGGGCGACGCCCTGGCCGAGGTCCTTGTGGATGTTGGTCCAGTACTCCACGACGCGCTTCTTCGTCTCGGCCGTCACCTCGGGGGCCGAGGCGTGGCCGACGACGTTGCTCACCAGGTGGGAGCGGTCGGTGTCGGACAGGACGTTCTCCCACAGGGCGCGCGGCTGGACGTAGTCGTCGTCCTCGCGGTGCAGGGTGTAGGCGGAACGGATGATCTCACCGGTCACGTGGTAGTCCTCGCCCTTGAACAGCGACGGGTCGGCGGCGGGACCGCCGACCGTGTTCGGGGCGTAGACCGGGTCGGCGGGGTTGACGAAGGCCATCTGGCCGTCCTTGTTGTAGCTGTGGACGGGCGACAGCGGCCGGTTGATCGGCAGGTGCAGGTAGTTGGCGCCGATGCGGTAGCGGTGGGCGTCGGGGTAGGAGAACAGCCGGCCCTGGAGCATCTTGTCCGGGGACGGGCCGATGCCGGGCACCAGGTTGGCGGGCTCGAAGCCCGACTGCTCGACCTCGGCGAAGTAGTTCTCCGGGTTCCGGTTCAGGACGAACTTGCCGATCGTGATCTCGGGGTAGTCGGCGTGCGGCCACACCTTGGTCAGGTCGAACGGGTTGAAGCGATAGTCCGCGGCCTCCTCGAACGGCATGATCTGCACGTTCACCGTCCAGGACGGGTGGTCGCCGTTCTTGATCGCGGTGTGCAGGTCGCGGATGTGGTAGTCCGCATCCTGCGCGGCGAGGGCGCCCGCCTCGGAGTCGGTGAGGTTCTTGATGCCCTGGTCGGTCTTGAAGTGGTACTTGATCCAGAACTTCTCACCGGCCGCGTTGTACCACAGGAAGGTGTGCGAGCCGAAGCCGTGTACGTGGCGCCAGGAGGCCGGGGTGCCGCGGTCGGTCATCAGGAAGGTGACCTGGTGGGCGGTCTCGGGAGAGAGTGTCCAGAAGTCCCACTGCATGTTGTGGTCGCGGAGGTTGGTGTCCGCGCGGCGCTTCTGGCTGTGGATGAAGTCGGAGAACTTCTGTGGGTCACGGATGAAGAAGATCGGCGTGTTGTTGCCGACGATGTCGTAGTTGCCCTCTTCGGTGTAGAACTTGATCGCGAAGCCGCGCGGGTCACGCCCCGTGTCGGCGCTGCCGAGCTCGCCGGCGACCGAGGAGAAGCGCAGGAAGAGCGGGGTCTCCTTGCCCTTCTGGAAGAGCCCGGCCTTGGTGAACTGGCTGACGTCCTCGGTGATCTGGAGGATGCCGTGCGCGCCACCGCCCTTGGCGTGGACCACCCGCTCGGGCACGCGCTCCCGGTTGAAGTGAGCCATCTTCTGGATCAGGTAGTGGTCCTGCAGCAGCAGGGGCCCGTTCGGTCCGACCGACTGGGAGTGCTCGTCACTGGGGGCGGGGATGCCGGCATCGGTCGTGGTTATGGGCCTGGTGCTCATAATCGGTCCTCCGGGGTTCTCTTCATCGAGCGTCTTCGGAACGACAATCAGGACACACGCCCCAGTAGATGACGTCCGCCTCGTCGACCAGGTATCCGGCGTCCGAGACGGGGTCGAGGCATGGGGCGTGTCCAACGGCGCAATCAACGTCGGTGACCCTTCCGCACCGCCGGCAGACGAGGTGGTGATGGTTGTCCCCCACCCGTGTCTCGTATCGGGCGGGGCTGCCCGCGGGTTCGATCCGCCTGAGCAGTCCGCCTCGGTGCAGTGCGTTCAGAGAGTCGTAGACGGCTTGCAGGGAGACGTGGCCGACCCGTTTCAGCACACCGCGATGGACGGCGTCCACATCCAGGTGGTCGCCTTCCCGAACGGTCTGCATGATCGCCAGCCGTGCCGCGGTCACCCGCAGTCCCGCCCGGCGGAGCCGAACCTCGTCCTCCACAAATCACACGCTATGTGGCAAATCTGAACGATTCAAGTATTTGAGGCATTCAGTTCTTGGTGTCGGCTTCCGCGGCCGGGCTGTTCCCCGTATCGCGGGTGGGATGGCATCCTCGGATAGCGATGAACACGCATATCCCCCGCCGCCTCGTCGTGGCCGCGATCGTTACCGCCTCAGCCCTCCTTGGCGCGGCCTGCTCGGCTGCCGAGTCCGCCGCCCCCGCCTCCCCGGACGTCGTCGAGAAACCGACCACCTCGACCTCGGCGGGATCCCCCTCGAAGGCCGCCCCCGAGCGCAGGCCGTACACCATCTCCTTCGGCGGTGACGTGCACTTCGAAGGGGTGCTGCGCACCAGGCTCAACGCCGACCCGAAGACCGCGCTCGGCCCGATCGCCAAGGTGCTCAGCCGTTCGGACATCGCGATGGTGAACCTGGAGACCGCGATCACCACCGGCGGCACCCCGGCCCCGGGCAAGCAGTACACCTTCCGGGCTCCGGCGACCGCGCTGACCGCGCTGAAGGCGGCCGGGGTCGACGTCGCCTCCATGGCCAACAACCACGGCATGGACTACATGCAGGGAGGGCTGACCGACTCCCTGGCCGCGATCAAACGCTCGAGGTTCCCCGTCGTGGGGGTGGGCGCGAACGCGGACGAGGCCTACAAGCCGTGGCGGACGACGGTGAACGGCAACCGCGTCGCCGTCATCGGCGCCACCCAGGTGCTCGACGCCGAGTTCATCCAGTCGTGGACGGCCACCCCCACCAAGGGCGGCCTGGCCTCCGCCAAGAACGAGGCCCGGCTGCTGCAGGAGGTGCGCAGGGCCCGTAAGAACTCCGACACGGTGATCGTCCACCTGCACTGGGGCACCGAACTGCAGAAGTGTCCCAACGAGGCCCAGCGCGCGCTGGCGCCCAGGCTGATCGAGGCGGGCGCCGACGTCGTCGTCGGCGGCCACGCGCACATCCTGCTCGGCAGCGGCTACCTCGGCGACGGCTACGTCAACTACGGCATGGGCAACTTCGTCTTCTACAACTGGGGTCCGGAGACCGGCAGGACCGGCGTGCTCACCCTGACGATCAACGGGCGCAAGGTGCTCAAGGACCAGTGGACCCCGGCCAGCATCCAGGGCGGCGTGCCGGTCCCGCTCACCGGGGCGGCCGGCAGGCAGGCCGTGACGGGCTGGAAGGCGCTGCGCGGGTGCGCGGGACTGGCGGCGACCTCGAGCTGACCCCGGGCTGACACCGAGCTGACACCGGGCTAACGCCGGGCTGACACCCGCCGGGCCGGTAGCGCCGGGCGGCCGGGGAACATGGGCCGGGAAAATCACACGATTGGCGGCGAGAGACTGACCGGGAGGGTGTCGGGCGGGCAATATGGTGGCGTGACCATGCCTGCCGAGGAGCCCTGCGAAGCTTCGCTGCGGCGTCAGCCCACCCAGCGGCGGAGCGCGCGCCGCGTCGAGAGGATGCTTGACGCCTGTGCCGACCTGCTGGACGAGATCGGTTACGAGGCTCTGTCGACCACCCGGATCGCCGAGCGCGCCGGTGTCGCGATCGGCTCGATCTACCAGTTCTTCCCCGACAAGCGGGCCATCGCCCAGGCGGTGACCAGGCGCCACGTGGAGCAGTTCGTCTCCCGGGTCGGGCGGCGGTTCCTGTCCGAGGACTACGAGGGCTGGTGGGACGCGGTCGACGCGATCATCGACGAGTACGTCGACATGCACAGGACCGTTCCAGGATTCCGTGTCCTGCACTTCGGCGACGTGGTCGGCTTCGATCTGCTCGACGGGGTCTCCGACAACAACACGGTGATCGCGGGCAGGCTGCGCGGGCTCCTGCTCCAGGAGTACGGCCTGGCCGACAGCGAGGAACTGGACCTGGCCATCCTCGTCGCGGTCGAGGCGGGTGACGCGGTGCTCAAGCTGGCCTTCCGGCGCGACCCCGGAGGGGCGCCGGAGATCGTGGCCGAGGCGAAACGCCTGGTCAGGGGTTATCTCAACCGTCAGTTCTCCGGGGCCTCCGTCTGAGACCCCCGATCCCGCCGGGACTGCGGCCAGGAGGGGCCGGAGACCTCCGAGCCCTCGACGCCCTGCCCGGGGGCGGAGGAGGCCCCCTGGGGAGCCGGCACGCACCCGGAGGCGCCGATCCGCTCCTGGCGGTCCCGGTGCCTGCGCCTGTGCTCGTGGGCGGCGCTCTGGGAACGTTCCCCGTCCCCGTCCTGGACGAGCCCGTCCTGTCGCGGGGCGGCGAGCGGTGCGCGTCCGCCGGAGACGGGATCGCGCGGCTCGGGCTCGCCCGCGGGGAGACCGGTGGGCGCGGGGACGAGCGCGGCGGTCCTGGAGTCCCGCCGCTGCCTCGGCGGGGACTGCGGTGCGATGTCGCAGGGGACCGTGCCCGGCACGGCGATCGTCTCGCCCTCGCCCCCGCCCTCGTTGTCGTCCTGATCCGCTTCCAGGCCCGGCGGGACGAGCCGTTCCTGACGTATCCGGGTCTCCAGCGAGACGAGTTCGCGGTGTGCCCGCTCGACGGCGTCCATCTTGGCGGAGAGGTAACCGGCGCACCCCGGCACGATCACCGAGAGTCCCACCAGGAAGGTCAGAGTGAAGGTCGTCTGCTTGGACATGCCCATCGCAGCCCTCCAAACATAACGCTCCACGAGCAGGAGACGCCTGCCATATGCCCGCTTTCCTGGCGAAACACGCGCTTCGGAGTCAATCGTTTACATGCGGTTGCGCAAGGAATACCTGCCGTTGTGCGGACGAAACCGAGCGGCGCTCGCTACTCTCGCGATGTGGCGCATGTGACACGTGAGCAACTGGATCGGTTGCTTGAACAGGCACTTTTGGCCGACGATCACGGAGACCTCGCCCGGCGGTTGGAAGCGCTGGCCGAGGCCTACGTGTCCGGTGACATCTCGCGGGCCGCGATCCTCGTGCTCGCCGCGGAGGAATGGCGGCAGGCGGGACAGCCCGCCTACGCCCTCGACTGCTTCCAGCGGGCGATCGACGACGGCGGCGAGGTGGGGGTCGATCCGAGAGCCGGGATCGCCGACACCCTCTTCGAGCTGGAGCAGCCGGAGGAGGCGCGGCGGGTGATCGAGGCGATCGCCGCCGGCGACGTCACCCCGGCGACGGCACTCCTGCTGACCGAGACCCTCGTCGCCTACGGCGATCTGCGGCAGGCCCACCTGTGGGCCACCGAGGGGGCCCACAGGGCGGCCAAGGACAGCGGGGAGCACACCGCCCTGCTCCGGGCCCGCTATCGGATCAGGGTGGATCTGGGGCTCCCCGAGGACGAGCTCGACGCGCTGCTCGACGCGACGCACTGACGGCAGGGGCCGTGTCCGCCGGGAGCCGCCTTCGGCGAACCCTCCGTAGAACACGGCCCTCGGGACCGGGCGGCGGGCCGGAGCGGTGCGCCCGGCCCGGCACCGGTCAGTCCCGCGGCGCGGGGCCGATCACCAGGGTGTCGCTCGCCTCGTCCACGTCGACCAGGACCTCGTCGCCGTCCTGCACCTCGCCGGAGAGCACCTCCTTGGCCAGCTTGTCGCCGATCGCGGACTGGACCAGGCGGCGCAGCGGGCGGGCGCCGTACAGGGGGTCGTAGCCGGTCAGCGCCAGCCAGTCGCGCGCCGCGGGGGTCACGGTCAGCGTCAGCCTGCGATCGGCCAGCCGCCTGGCCAGGTGGTTCACCTGCAGGTCCACGATCCTGGACAGTTCCTCGGTGCCGAGCGCGTCGAACAGGATCACGTCGTCGAGACGGTTGAGGAACTCCGGCTTGAAGGAGCCCCTGACCGAGTCCATCACGGCCTTGCGCTGGGTCTCCCTGTCCAGGCTCGGATCCACGAGGAACTGCGAGCCGATGTTGGAGGTGAGGATCAGGATCACGTTGCGGAAGTCGACGGTCCTGCCCTGCCCGTCGGTGAGCCGCCCGTCGTCGAGCACCTGGAGCAGGATGTCGAAGACCTCGGGGTGGGCCTTCTCGACCTCGTCCAGCAGCACCACACTGTACGGCCTGCGCCGCACGGCCTCGGTGAGCTGGCCGCCCTCCTCGTAGCCGACGTAGCCGGGCGGGGCGCCCACGAGACGCGCCACGCTGTGCTTCTCGCCGTACTCGCTCATGTCGATGCGGACCATGGCCCGCTCGTCGTCGAACAGGAAGTCGGCCAGCGACTTGGCCAGCTCGGTCTTGCCGACGCCGGTGGGACCGAGGAACAGGAAGCCGCCGGTGGGCCGGTCGGGGTCGGAGATGCCCGCGCGGGCCCGCCGGACGGCGTCGGAGACCGCCTGGACGGCCTGCTTCTGGCCGATCAGGCGCCTGCCGAGCTCGTCCTCCATGCGCAGCAGCTTGGAACTCTCCCCCTCCAGCAGACGGCCGGCCGGGATGCCGGTCCACGAGGAGATGACATGGGCGATGTCGTCGGGGCCGACCTCCTCCTTGACCATCGGGTCCTCGGGCTGGGACGCCGCGGTCGCCTCGGCCAGCGCGGCCTCCAGCCTGGGCACGTCGGCGTACATCAGCCGGGAGGCGGCCTCGAAGTCGCCGTCGCGCTGCGCCCGCTCGGCGGCGCCGCGCACCTCGTCGAGCTGCTTCTTCAGGTCGCCGACCCGGTTGAGCCCGGCCTTCTCCCGCTCCCAGCGCCCGACCAGGCCGTTGAGCTCCTCCTGCCGGTCGGCGAGTTCCTTGCGGAGCCGCTCCAGGCGCTGGAGGCTGCTCTCGTCGGTCTCCTTGGCCAGCGCGAGCTCCTCCATCTTCATCCGGTCCACGTTCCGCTGGAGCTGGTCGATCTCGACCGGACGGGAGTCGATCTCCATGCGCAGCCGGGACGCCGCCTCGTCGACGAGGTCGATCGCCTTGTCCGGCAGGAACCTGGAGGTGATGTAGCGGTCGGACAGGGCCGCGGCGGAGACGAGCGCGCCGTCGGAGATCTGGACCTGGTGGTGCGCCTCGTAGCGGCCCTTGAGGCCGCGCAGGATCGCGATGGTGTCCTCGACCGTGGGCTCGCCGACGTAGACCTGCTGGAAGCGCCGCTCCAGCGCGGGGTCCTTCTCGATGCGCTCGCGGTACTCGTCGAGCGTCGTCGCGCCGATCATCCGCAGCTCGCCCCGGGCCAGCATGGGCTTGAGCATGTTGCCCGCGTCCATCGCGCCCTCGGCGGCGCCCGCGCCGACCATGGTGTGCAGCTCGTCGATGAAGGTGACGACCTGCCCGTCGCTCTCCTTGATCTCGCCGAGCACGGCCTTGAGCCGCTCCTCGAACTCGCCGCGGTACTTCGCCCCGGCGACCATCGCCCCCAGGTCCAGCGCCACCAGGCGCTTGTCGCGCAGGCTGGAGGGCACGTCGCCCGCCACGATCCGCTGGGCCAGGCCCTCGACCACGGCGGTCTTGCCGACGCCGGGCTCGCCGATGAGCACCGGGTTGTTCTTGGTCCTGCGGCTGAGCACCTGGATCACCCTGCGGATCTCCGAGTCACGGCCGATCACCGGGTCCAGCTTGCCCGCCCTGGCCCGCTCCGTCAGGTCGACGCCGTACTTCTCCAGCGCCTGGTAGGTGTCCTCCGGCGTCTCACTGGTCACCCTGGCGTGCCCGCGCACCTTCTCGAAGGCGTCGAGCAGCGCGCTCGGGGTGGCTCCGTTCGCCTTGAGCAGCTCGGCGATCGGGCCGCCGTCGGCGGCGAGGCCGACCAGCAGGTGCTCGGTCGAGACGTACTGGTCCTCAAGCTGGTTGGCGCGCTGGGCCGCGGTGTTCATCACCGTCAGGAGCTGCCGGGAGCTGGAGGGGGCGCCGACCGTGGCGCCCTGTGCCTTCGGCAGGGCCGCCAGCTGCTTCTCCGCCTCGGTGCGCAGCTTCTTCCAGTCGGCGCCGACGGCCTCGAGCAGGGGGACGGCGGTGCCCCCGGTCTGGGTGAGCAGTGAGGTGAACAGGTGGGCCGGGGCGACCTCGGGGTTGCCCTCCGCGGCGGCGCGCCTGATCGCGGAGGAGATCGCCTCCTGGCTCTTCTGGGTGAGCTTGTAGTCCATGCTTGTCTGCCTTGCTCCGTTCGGCGGCTACGGCGCCGGTGGCAGCCGGCGCGATGTGGTCCCCCCGGCCTTCGAGATGGAGTCAGGCGGGTGGCAGTTGGTACTGGATCAGCGCGCGAATCATGGTCATCTCGGCGCGCAGCCGGTGGTTCTCGTCGCGCAGGCGCAGCGCCTCGGTCTCCAGCGCCAGGATGCGCTTGATGCCCGCGAGGTTGATGCCCTCCTCCTGGGAGAGTCGCTGCACCTCGCGGAGCATCACGATGTCGCGGGTGGAGTACAGGCGCCCGCGGCCCGCCGTACGGCCCGGGCTGACCAGGCCGAGACGGTCGTACTGCCGCAGGGTCTGCGGGTGGAGGCCCGACAGCTGGGCCGCCACCGAGATCACGTATACGGGTGTGTCATCCGACAGATCGAAGTAGTTGGCATCCATGGCTACTCGCTTCTGGCCTGTTCGATGAGCTCGGCCCGTGGGTCACCACCCGCGGTGGCGTCGCGGAATTCCTCCAGGGCCCCTCGTGCCTTGTCCTCCAGCTGCTGGGGGACGAGGACCTCGACGGTGGCGAGCAGGTCGCCCTTGGTGCCGTCCTTGCGGGCCACGCCCCTGCCCCGCACCCGGAAGGTGCGGCCGTTCGGGGTGCCCTCGGGGATGCGCAGCGTGACCGGCATGCCCTTGAGGATCGGGACCTTGATCTCCGCGCCGAGCGCGGCCTCGGTGAAGGTGACCGGCACGGTGATCGTCAGGTTCTCGCCGGTCCGGCCGAAGACCGGGTGCGACTTGACGTGGATCTGGACGTACAGGTCACCCGCCGGACCGCCGTTCTCGCCCGGCGCCCCCTTGGCCTTGATCTTGATGCGCTGGCCGTCGCCGACCCCGGCCGGGATGCGCGCCTGGATCGTGCGGGTGCTCTTGCCCCGCCCGCTCCCCTCGCACACCTCGCACGGGTCGTCGACCAGCAGGCCCCGCCCCTTGCAGTCACGGCACGGCTCGGAGAAGGCGAAGTTGCCCAGGTTCCGGCTGGCCGCGCCGGTGCCCTCGCAGGTCGGGCAGACCCTCGGGGTCGTCCCGGCCTTGGCCCCCGTGCCGCTGCAGGCCGTGCAGGCTGAGGAACTGGTCAGACGGAGCGAGACCGTGGTGCCCTCGACGGCCTCGCCGAAGGAGAGCGTGACCTCGGACTCGATGTCCTGGCCACGCCTCGCCCTGGTGGTCGCCCCACCGGCGCGGGAGGTCCCGCCCCGGTTGAAGATGCCGCCGAAGATGTCGCCGATGCCCCCGCCCGCACCGCTCTGCTGGTGGGTGCCTCCGAACAGGTCTCCCAGGTCGAAGGGGAACCCACCCCCGCGGGAGGCCCCCCCGGCCCCCGCGTAACCGCCGAGTCCCGATCCGAACAGTGTCCGCGCCTCGTCGTACTCCTTGCGGCGCTTGGTGTCGGACAGGATGTCGTAGGCCTCGGAGACCTCCTTGAACTTCGCTGTGTTCTCAGAGGTCGGCGAGTCCCCAGGGTTGGCGTCCGGGTGGTACTGCCTGGCCAGTTTCCGGTACGCCTTCTTGATCTCTTCGGCGGTGGCGGTCTTGGGCACACCAAGGACGGCGTAGTAGTCCTTCTCCAGGTAGTCCTTGGTGCTCATCTCAGTTCCTTTTCAGACTCAGATATGGGGGATTCAGTTGTCACCCGCGGCGGATTCCGCCTCGGGCTCGGCGACCGCGACCCTCGCGGGACGGAGCACACGCTCGCCGATCCGGTAGCCGGGCTGCAGGATCTCCACACAGGTCGGCTCCGTGACGTCGGGAGAGTAACTGTGCAGCAGTGCCTCGTGCACCGTCGGGTCGAAAGGCTCGCCCTTGGTGCCGAAGGCGCTCAGTCCCAGTTTCCCCGTCGCCGTCTCCAGCGACTCGCTCACCTTGGCGAAACCGCCGGTGAGCTCGCCGTGGTCGCGGGCCCTGCCGATGTCGTCGAGGACCGGCAGGAGCTCGGTCAGCACACCGGCGACGGCCTGCTCCTTGACCAGGGTCCTGTCTCGCTCGACCCGCTTGCGGTAGTTGGAGTACTCGGCCTGGAGACGCTGCAGGTCAGAGGTACGTTCGGCGAGCTGGGTGGCCAGCTCGGCCGAGGCGAGGTCGGAGGCGGGAGCCGCCTGCTCGGCCTGCTCCTTCTCCTTGCCCCCCTCACGTGCCTGCCCCGTCTCCGGGTCGATCTTGCGGTTGTCGCGGATCACCGGCTCCTGCTCGGAACCGTTCTCACGCGTGTTCACCCTCGCGCTCCCCTCGGCTTACCCGCCGTCACTTGGCGCCGTTCTCGCGCTTCGGCTCATCGTCCACGATCTCGGCCTCGACCACGTCGTCGTCGGCCTTCTGGCCGTCGGCGCCCTGGGCGCCGGAGGCGGCGCTCTGGCCCTCGGCCTGCGACTGGGCGTAGATGGCCGAGCCCATCTTCTGGCTGACCGTGGCGAGATTCTCCGCCGCGGAGCGGATCTCGGCCGAGTCGGTGCCCTCGAGCGTCTTCTTCAGCGCGGCGAGCGCGTCGTTGACCTCGGTCTTGATGTCGTCCGGGACCTTCTCGGCGTTCTCGCCGAGGAACTTCTCGGTCTGGTAGACGAGCGAGTCGGCGTTGTTGCGCGTCTCGGCGTCCTCGCGGCGCTTCTTGTCCTCCTCGGCGTAGGACTCGGCCTCGCGCATCATGCGCTCGATGTCGTCCTTCGGCAGCGCGGAGCCGCCGGTGATCGTCATCGTCTGCTCCTTGCCGGTACCGAGGTCCTTGGCGGAGACGTTGACGATGCCGTTGGCGTCGATGTCGAAGGTGACCTCGATCTGCGGGATGCCGCGCGGCGCCGGGGCGATGCCGGTCAGCTCGAAGGTGGCCAGCTTCTTGTTGTAGGCCGCGATCTCACGCTCACCCTGGTAGACCTGGATCTGCACCGACGGCTGGTTGTCCTCGGCCGTGGTGAAGACCTCCGAGCGCTTGGTCGGGATCGTGGTGTTGCGCTCGATGATCTTGGTGAAGATGCCGCCCTTGGTCTCGATGCCCAGCGACAGCGGGGTCACGTCGAGCAGCAGGACGTCCTTGACCTCGCCCTTGAGCACGCCGGCCTGCAGGGCGGCGCCGATGGCCACGACCTCGTCCGGGTTGACGCCCTTGTTGGGCTCCTTGCCGCCGGTCAGTTCCTTGACCAGCTCGGCGACCGCGGGCATGCGGGTCGAGCCGCCGACGAGCACCACGTGGGCGATGTCGGAGACCTTGATGCCGGCGTCCTTGACGACCTGGTTGAACGGGCCCTTGCACCGCTCGAGCAGGTCGGCCGTCAGCCGCTGGAACTCGGCGCGGGTCAGCTTCTCCTCCAGGTGGAGGGGGCCCTCGGCCGAGGCGGTGATGTAGGGGAGGTTGATCGAGGTCTCAGACTGGCTGGACAGCTCGATCTTGGCCTTCTCGGCGGCCTCGCGCAGACGCTGCAGGGCCATCTTGTCCTTGGTCAGGTCCACGCCGTGGGCGTTCTTGAACCGGTTGGCCAGCTCGTCGACGACGCGCTGGTCCCAGTCGTCACCACCGAGGTGGTTGTCGCCGCTGGTGGCCTTGACCTCGACGAAGCCGTGGCCGTCCTCCTGGCCGACGTCGAGCAGGGACACGTCGAAGGTGCCGCCGCCGAGGTCGAAGACGAGGATGGTCTCGTCCTTCTCCTTGTCGAGACCGTAGGCGAGCGCGGCCGCGGTCGGCTCGTTGATGATGCGCAGCACGTTGAGACCGGCGATGGTGCCGGCCTCCTGGGTCGCCTGACGCTGGGCGTCGTTGAAGTAGGCCGGAACGGTGATCACCGCGTCGGTGATCTTCTCGCCCAGGTAGGCCTCGGCGTCCTGCTTGAGCTTCTGCAGGACGAAGGCGCTGATCTGCTGCGGGGAGAACTTCTTGCCGTCGATCTCGACGGCCCAGTTGGTGCCCATCTCCCGCTTGACCGAGCGGATCGTCCGGTCGACGTTGGTGACGGCCTGCCGCTTGGCGACCTCGCCGACGAGGACCTCGCCGTTCTTTGCGAAGGCGACCACGGACGGCGTGGTCCGCGAGCCCTGAGCGTTGGCGATGACCGTGGGCTCACCGCCCTCGAGGATCGAGACGACGGAGTTGGTCGTCCCCAGGTCGATACCTACCGCACGTGCCATGAGTACGTCCTTGTAGTCAAAGTTGAGTGGGTCAGACTCATAGTGGAGCTTCGTATTGCGTTTGTCAAACGACTTGAGTCTATGCCGCTCAACCCTGAAGGGCGCGGAAACATTCCCGACAATTCCCCCGAAACAGGGGGCGGTCCCGCCTCCGCGGAGGCGCCCTCTCCTCCAACGAGGGAACGCACGCGAACGCTCCCCGGGCCGGAAGACCGGGGAGCGATCAGGGGGAAGGGACGGGGAGGGGGATCAGTGCCGGGCGCCGTCGACGACCTTGCGCTTGCCGAGCGGGGCCTTGAGCTTGACGATCGTCGACTTCTTGATGGCGATGTCGATGCAGGCCACGTTCTGGACCTTGTCGCTCTCGCCCTCCCAGAGGGTGACGGTCACGCGCCTGGCAGTCTGCTTGACGGTCACGTGGTCGAGCACGTGGCAGGGCTCGACCCCGGACCACCAGACGACCCGCAGGCTCCTGCCGTCCTTGGACGGCTTGGCCGACAGCCACGACACCTTGCGAGGGTTGACGGTGTGGCCCTCGGGCTTGACCGGTTTCGGGGCGTCCTTTCCGGTGGGCTCGACCCGGGGCGCGACGGTGCGGCTCACGGATACGGGGACGGCGACGGCGCCTCCCGCGGCGCCGGGAGGTGTGGCGCTGTGTTCGACGCCACAGCCGGTGGCCAGTAGCAGGCTTCCCGCCACGGCGGGGATCACGATCATACGCATACCCCTCTAACGGATCGCGCCCCCGCCCGGTTCAGGGTGCTCTGGCGTCGCGCGTTCCCCACCCGGCGCCACGCGGACTCGGGGACGGTGGCCGTCGCCTGCTGTGATGGCCCGCCGGGGCGGCCCTTAGGCTGGTCATCCGCTTCTTCTCATGCAAGGTGTGCTGACATGATCGCGATTCTGGGAACCGGGAAGATGGGCGAGGCCCTGCTGTCGGGGCTGCTCCGGGCCGGGGTGGAACCGGGCGACGTGCTGGCGACCGCGCGGCGCGCCGAGCGGGCCGCCGCCCTCAGGGAGCGGTACGGCGTGCAGGTGGTCTCCAACGCGGAGGCGGCCAAGAGCGCCGAGACGATCATCCTCGCGGTCAAGCCGCAGGACATGGCGTCCCTGCTGGCCGAGATCGCCGCGCACGTCCCGGCCGACCGCCTGGTGATCTCGGCGGCGGCCGGCATCACGACCTCGTTCGTCGAGTCGCGGCTGGAGGCGGACATCCCGGTGGTGCGGGTCATGTCCAACACCCCGGTGCTGGTCGACGAGGCGATGAGCGTGATCTCGGCGGGCGCCCACGCCTCGGAGGAGCACCTGCGACGGGCCGAGGACCTGCTGCGGCCGGTCGGCAAGGTGCTGCGCATCCCCGAGTCGCAGCAGGACGCCGCGACCGCGCTGTCCGGCAGCGGCCCGGCCTACTTCTTCTATCTCGTCGAGGCCATGGTCGACGCGGGCATCCTGCTCGGCATGCCCCGCAACGCCGCGCTCGACATGGTCACCCAGTCGATCGTCGGCGCGGCCATCATGCTCCGCGACTCCGGCGAGCATCCGGTGATCCTCCGCGAGGCGGTCACCTCCCCGGGCGGCACCACCATCGCGGCCATCGCCGAACTGGAGCGCCACAGCGTCCGCGCGGCCTTCCTGGCCGCCATCGAGGCCGCCAGGGACCGCAGCCGTCAGCTCGCGGGCGGCTGACCCGTCCCTCTTTAACCGTTTAATAAAGTTTCCTGCATAAGGCATTATTTCCACGGAACTTCGTGGAAATGGGGCAGTGGTGGGGCAGGCCGTACGACCAGGTGAGCAGCGGGAACATCGGGAAGCGGCGGTCTGGTCACGGAGTTTCGGACTGTTCTTCACCGCGCGGTCGGTCTCCATGCTCGGCGCCGCGATGATCCCCTTCGCCACGGCGATCGGCGTCGGCGCGCTGGGGTACGGCCCGACCGGGGTCGGGCTGGCGCTGGCCACGTGGATGGCGCCCTTCGCGGTGCTGATCCTGTTCGGCGGGGTCTTCGCCGACAGGTTCACGCCGCGGCGCATGATGATCGGCGCCGACACGGTCAGGGTGGCGACCCAGGGGCTGATGGCCGCGCTGTTCCTCCTCGGCCGGCCGCAGCTGTGGCAGGTGCTGGTCATCTCCGCGATCAACGGCGTCGCGGCCGCCATGTACCAGCCCGGCGTCTCCAGCACCGTCCCCCGCGTGGCGCGGGACGTGCAGAAGGCCAACGCGACCTTGCGCGTCTCCGAGTCGATCATGCTGCTGGCCGGGCCGGGCGTCGCGGGCGCCGTCATCGGCTTCTCCAACGTCGGGGTCGTCTTCGCGATCGACGCCGCCGGGTTCGCGATCAGCGCGACCTGCCTGCTCCTGCTGCGCCTGCCGGTGCTCGCCGCGGCTCCCGCCGAGGAGTCGATGTGGCGCAACCTGCGCGGCGGCTGGCACGAGTTCCGGTCCAGGACCTGGATGTGGTCGGTGATCCTGATCTGGATCATCTTCGGCATCACCCTGTTCGGCCCGATGATCCCGCTGGGCTCGGTGCTGATCTCCGGCAGCCTGGGGGTGAGCGCCTACGGCCTGGTGATGTCGGCCTCCGGCGCCGGCACGATCCTGGGCGGCCTGGTCGCGATGCGGGTGCGTCCGGCCCGGCCGCTGATGGCCGGGGCGATCGGCCTGTTCGGCTTCGCACTGGAGCCGCTGACGATCGCGACCGGCATGCCGCTGGCCGTCCTGATGGCCGCGCACGTGGTCGGCGGGATCGGCTGGGCGTTCTGGTCGGTCATGTGGGCCACGAGCATCCAGACCCAGGTGCCGCCGGAGGCGCTCAACCGCGTCACCGCCTACGAGGTCGCCGGATCGACGATCGCCGTCCCGGTCGGCCAGGCGCTCGCGGGCCCGGTGGCCGCCGTGGTCGGCGCGCGGGAGCTGCTGGTCGTCTCCTCGGTCGTGGCGGTGTGCGGCTGCGTCTCGCTGCTCCTGGTGCCCGCCGTACGGCGGCTGCGCCGGACGACGGGGCCCGCCTCGGTGACCGCCGTGTGAACCCGTGCCCGTACGCGTGCGGTAACGTCGGCCGGGGTGGAAGATCCGGTCGCGTGACCGCGTGGGTGAGCCGGGCTCACGGCGCGGGACCGCCGGATCGCCGGCGACCGCGCCGCGGCGCGCGGCGCCGCGATCGAACTGGGAGGGCGCATGAGCCGGTCCGTGCGGGTCGTCTGGGACGACGCCCTCACCTCATACGATTTCGGTCCCGGGCATCCGCTCGCCCCCGTCCGGGTCGAGCTGACCATGGCGCTGGCCGAGCAGCTCGGGGTGCTGGAGCGGGTCGAGCGGATCGGCTGCGCCCCCGCGACCGACGACGAGCTGGCGCTGGTCCACGAGCGCGACTACATCGAGGCCGTCAAACGGGTCTCCGCCACCGGGCGGCCCGATCTGGCCCACGGGCTCGGCACCGAGGACAACCCGGCCTTCGCCGGGGTGCACGAGGCCTCCGCGCTGATCACCGGCGCCACTCTCGCCGCGGCCCGCGCGGTCTGGAACGGCGAGGCCGAGCACGCGGTCAACGTCGCCGGTGGCCTGCACCACGCGATGGCCGCGGCCGCGAGCGGGTTCTGCGTCTACAACGACCCCGGGGTGGCGATCGCCTGGCTGCTGGCGCAGGGGGCCACCAGGGTCGCCTACGTGGACGTGGACGCCCATCACGGGGACGGCGTCCAGGCGATGTTCTACGACGACCCCAGGGTCCTGACCGTCAGCCTGCACGAGAGCCCCAGGACGCTCTTCCCCGGCACCGGCCGTCCCGAGGAGCACGGGGCCGAGGGGACGGCGGTCAACGTGGCGCTGCCCGCCGGATGCGGCGACAGCGGCTGGCTGAGGGCCTTCCACGCGGTCGTGCCGCCGCTCCTGCGGGACTTCGCCCCCGAGATCCTGCTCACCCAGCACGGCTGCGACAGCCACGCGCTGGACCCGCTGACCCACTTGATGCTCAGCCTGGACGGCCAGCGCACCGCCTACGCGGCGCTGCACGAGCTGGCCCACGAGACCGCGGGCGGCCGGTGGATCGTGACCGGCGGCGGGGGATACGAGCTGGTGCGCGTGGTGCCGAGGGCCTGGACCCACCTGATCGCCGAGGTCTCCGGACATCCCCTCGACCCGGCCGCCGCCACCCCGAAGGAGTGGCGGCGGTTCGTCGAGGAGCGGACGGGGGAGACGGCGCCACTGACGCTGACCGATGGGATGAGCCCGGAATTTCGCGATTTCTCCGCTGGTTATGATCCAGCGGACCCGATAGACCGGGCCATCATGGCGACAAGGAAAGCCATCTTCCCCTTCCACGGGCTCGACCCCCTCCCGTGACCGAGGAGAAGCCGCCGATCACCGAGCCCGACCGTGACGCGCGACGTCGCGACCTACGGGAGCGCCCAGCGCGGGGGGCGTCGCGACGGAGGGAACGAGCGGATGAGTGACGAGGGAATCCAGCTGTCATCGGCACCGGAGCGGGAGCCGCGCCGTACGGCGCCGCCGATGGCGCGCGGTGACCTCCGCGAGCACCTGGTCCGCACCAGGATCGCCGGTGACGTGGCCACCAGCAGGGAGAACAACCTCGACCACTACCGGTCGCTGGCCGACCGGGACCCGTACCTCATGTTCGGGCTGACGCTGGAGGGCCGCTGGGCCTACCGGGACGTGCTGGAGCTGATGGCCAAGTCCGCCGGGGTCGTGGCCGACCCCGGGCACCGGCAGGGCCAGGACACCATCGACCCCGACCGCACGATCGACGCGATCGAGGCGATGGGGGACACGGTGGCCGGGGTGCTCCGCGCCGGCGCGCCCCGGATCCTCGTCGCCACCGGGCACCCCACCGGCCTGCTCACCATCCATCTGGCACTGGTCAGGCTGCTCAGGGAGTGCGGCGCGACGCTGATGAGCCCGGCCGAGGGCTGGGCCTACTGGATCGAGGGCTTCGGCCGCAAGCGCAAGATCCGCTATCTGGACGACGTCGCCATGCTGGACGACCGGGGAGCCTTCGTGCACACCCACGACCCGGACCCGATGAGGGCCATGCTCGCCGAGCTCGGTGACGACCGCCCCGACCTGGTGATCGCCGACCACGGCTGGGCCGGGGCCGCGGGGGAGGCGGGGATCCTCACGGTCGGATTCGCCGACAGCAACGATCCGGCGCTCTTCGTGGGGGAGGCGGAGGGCAAGATCGCGGTGACCGTCCCCCTTGACGACAATGTGCTACCAAGGTATTACGCTCCGCTGACGGACCATCTGGTCGAGAGGGTCGTGCGGGCCCTCTGAGGCGGACGTTGCGTAAATCGGGTCGTCCCTATACGGGCTTTTCGTGCCTGCATTCCACGGGCCTCGCCCGCCGTTTGCCAACTTTTTGGGCGTTGTGGGCGACTCTAATAAGAGACAGTTGGTCCGTTCCAAGATCAAGATAAGCGGCACGGTCCGGCTGCTGGCCAGCGATTTCCTCCGTTTCGCTGACATGGGGCTACGAAGACTGAGACAGTAGGGGGTTTGCACACTCGGAGTCCCGACTTACGCTGACGGCAGTACACGTGCGTGAGCAATGGCACCAGTGGGGATAACCCGGAAACACGTGCGGAAGAGGCGTCCGATGGGTGCAGGCGAAAGACCTCTCAGCGAGGTGAAGTTCCTGACGGTGGCAGAAGTGGCCACGGTCATGAGGGTGTCCAAGATGACGGTGTACCGACTCGTGCATTCGGGCGAGCTACCGGCCATCCGGGTCGGTCGATCCTTCAGAGTGCCTGAGCAGGCGGTACACGACTATCTCAGGGATGCCTACATCGAGGCGGGTTGAAGCGGCGCGAGCCCGACGAGCGAGTGAGGTGGCCGCTCACGAGTGATGCGGCCACCTGGCGAGCAAAGGACGGTGAGCGACCGACGGGCCCGGATCCCCCGGTTGAGACCGGTGGTGACGGCCCGGCCTTCGACGAGACGGCGGCCAGGTAGCGACGTGATCGTCACGTCGTGAGTTCCACACGGGATCCCCCCAGGGGCGATCTACCATGGATCGCCGGTAGTCTGTTGAGCCGGTGTGTTATCGCGCACCGGTCTGACATTCTCGGCTACCAGCTACCTGGGGGTCCCGTGGGCTCTGTGATCAAGAAGCGCCGTAAGCGTATGGCGAAGAAGAAGCACCGCAAGCTTCTGAAGAAGACCCGCATCCAGCGGCGTAACAAGAAGTAGCGACGCGGAGTCTGCGAGGCGCCGATGACCCACACCGTGCTCGTCACCGGGGTCTCACGCCACATCGGCGCCCGAGTGGCGAGCGTTCTCGCGGCTGACCCGGGCATCGACCGGGTCATCGGAGTAGACACGGTGCCGCCGCCTTCGCTCTCAGGTGATGGCGGCGTACCTCTCGGCCGGACGGAGTTCGTCCGCGTCGATCTACGCGGTCCCGACATCGCCCAGGTGATCGCGGCCGCCGACATCGACATCGTGGTCCACATGAGCCTGGTCAGCGCTCCCCCGAGGAGCGGTGGCAGGTCTCTCATGAAAGAGCACAACGTCATCGGCACCATGCAGCTGCTCGGTGCCTGTCAGCGGTCCGCGACGGTCCGCCGTGTCGTCATCCGCTCGACCACCGCGGTCTACGGCTCGTCCCCGCACGACCCGGCCGTCTTCACCGAGGACGCCGAGCCCGCCCAGCCGCCCGCGCACGGCTACGCCAAGGACGCCTGCGAGGTCGAGGGATACGTCCGGGGCTTCGGCAGACGGCGCCCGGACGTGGTCGTCTCGATGCTGAGGTTCGCCAACTTCATGGGGCCGGACGTCAACTCGCCGCTGACCCGTTACCTCACCCAGCCCATACTGCCGACCGCGCTCGGCTACGACCCCCGGCTGCAGTTCATCCACGAGGACGACGCCGTCGAGGTGCTCAGGCGGATGGCGACGGAGGACCACCCCGGCACGTTCAACGTGGCCGGGGACGGCGTGCTGCTGCTGTCGCAGTGCGCCCGCAGGGCGGGCCTGTCCTCGCTGCCGATCCCCTCCTCCGCGTTCCGCTTCATCGGCGAGCTCGCCCGTGGCGCCGGGCTGGCCGACTTCTCCTCCGAGCAGCTCCGCCTGATGCGCTACGGCCGCGTGGTCGACACCGGCCGGCTGGTCTCGGCCCTCGGCTGGCGGCCCAGGTTCTCCACCGCCGCCGCCTTCGAGGACTTCATCCGCGCCCGCGACCTGTCGGGCGGCCTTCCCGCGGTGATGGTGGATCTGCTCGCCGAGGCGGTCCACCGGCGATGACCGGGGTGGCGACCGGGTAGGGGCCGGGTGGGGCCGGACGGGATCGAGCAAGGAACGGGCGGTGAGCGGGTGATGAAGAGGTGAGCGGGATGGCAGGAGAACCCGGTGGTTCGCGAGACGCGCGGGTGATTCCCATAACCCGCGCCCGCTCCGCCGGCGAGCCCCCGCACGAGCCCCGGCACGAACCTCCGGACGGGTCCTCCGGTCCCCCCGGTGACACTCCGGGCTCCGAGGGCACCGGCTCCGAGGGCACGGGCTCCAAAAGCACCGGCGGAGAGCGCGACCGCGACCGTGATCTCGCGGAGTTGCTGGCCTTCCTGCGACGCCGCGTCACGGGCGACTACGACGTCGACGAGTTCGGCTTCGACCCCGAGCTCACCGACAAGGTGCTGCTGGAGCTGATCCGCCCGCTGTACCGGCACTGGTTCCGCGTCACGACCGTCGGCATGGACAACGTGCCCGGCGACTCCGGGGCCCTGGTGGTGGCCAACCACTCGGGCACGGTCCCGCTCGACGCGCTCATGCTCCAGGTGGCCCTGCACGACGAGCATCCGCGGCGCCGCGCGATCCGGCTGCTCGGGGCCGACCTGGTCTATCAGCTTCCGGTGCTCGGCCACCTGTCCCGCAAGACCGGCCACACCCTGGCCTGCCGTGAGGACGCCGACCGCCTGCTGCGCAAAGGCGAGCTCGTGGGCGTCTTCCCCGAGGGCTTCAAGGGCGTCGGCAAGCCGTTCTCCGAGCGCTACCGGCTGCAGCGGTTCGGCCGCGGGGGCTTCGTCGCCTCGGCCATCCGCGCCGGGGTGCCGATCGTCCCCTGCTCCATCGTGGGGGCGGAGGAGATCTACCCCAAGATCGGCGATCTGCGGCTCCTGGCCAGGGCGCTGGGCCTGCCCTACTTCCCGCTCACGCCGCTGTTCCCCTGGCTCGGCCCGCTCGGGCTGGTGCCGCTGCCGTCCAAGTGGGTGATCGGCTTCGGAGAGCCCATCCGCACCGACGAGTTCGCCCCCTCGGACGCCGACGACCCCATGCTGGTCTTCAACCTCACCGACCATGTCCGAGAGGTGGTCCAGCAGCAGCTGAACGAGCTCAGGCTCCAGCGCGGTCACGCCTTCCCGCCGTTCTTCTGAGGCCCGTCCCCGGCTTTTCCGAGGCCCGTCCCCGGCGCGCGGCCGGGCTCCCGCTCAGGGCCGCGGGCCGGCCGCTGGAGCGGTCACCGGGAGCGGTGGCCGCGGCGCAGGGCCACGGCCACGGCCACGCCGCCCGCGACCGCACCCGCCGCCGCGGCGATGGGCAGCCCGATCATGGTGGCCTTCCTGCCGGTGCGGAAGTCCCTGATCTCCCATCCGCTCTCCCTGGCGTACTCGCGCAGCTCGGCGTCCGGGTTGATCGCGGTCGCGTGGCCGACGAGCGACAGCAGCGGCAGGTCGTTGGCCGAGTCGCTGTAGGCCGAGCAGCGGCTCAGGTCGAGGCCCTCCCTGCGGGCCAGGGCGCGTACGGCCTCCGCCTTGGCCGGCCCGTGGAGCAGGTCGCCCACCAGGTGCCCGGTGTAGATGCCGTCCCTGGTCTCGGCCACGGTGCCGAGGGCGCCGGTCAGGCCGAGACGCTGGGCGATCACCCGGGCGAGCTCGACCGGTGTCGCGGTGACCAGCCACACGCGCCTGCCCGCGTCGAGATGGCTCTGGGCGAGGGCGCGGGTGCCGGCCCAGATGCGGTCGGCCATGACCTCGTCGTAGATCTCCTCGCCGAGCCTGACGATCTCCTCGACCTTGCTGCCCGCGACGAAGGCCAGCGCGGTCTCCCTGGCCTTGGCGATGTGCGCGGGGTTCTCGTCGCCGCGCACCCGGAAGATGGCCTGGCCCAGAGCGAACCTGACGAGGTCCTTGGTGGTGAACAGGCCACGGGAGGCCAGGCCCCTGGCGAAGTGGTAGATGGAGGCGCCGCGCATCATGGTGTTGTCGACGTCGAAGAAGGCGGCCGCGGTCGGGTCGGGATCCGCCGTCGGCATGGCGATCGCCGCCGCGGCCGCCACCTCTCCGGCTGTCTCCGCTTCGTCCCGCCGTCGTAGTAGCCGCCTCATAGCACCTCAGCTTAACCGTCGCACATGGGTGAAACCGGGATACGGCGCGTCAGTCCTCGGTGGCGTCGGGTGAGTCGGGGGACGACTCCGGCGGGGTCAGCCCGTCGATGTAGTCGAGGTAGCTGTTGGCCGTGCGCCGGTCCTCCTCGTCCATCCGGGGGATCATGATCTGGATCTGGGTCCGCTGTTTCTGGACGAAGCGCTTGAGCTTCCCGGTGCTCCTGGCGTCGCCGCGGCGCTGTACCCGGGTGAGGGAGGTGACCGCGGAGCGGGTGGTGTCCTCCATGTCCTTGAGGGTCTCGTCGATCAGCCCGCTCTCCCGCTTGGTCGCCCCCAGGAGCTCCTCGACCTCGTGGGCGCGGGTCTCGGCGTAGCCGAAGGAACGGTCGGCCCGCTCGGCGTCGTCGGTGCTCAGGTGGAACAGCGTGTTCTCGGCGGCGCGCTTGAGGGGGTAGAGGGTGTCGCCCGGCATCGACCGGTAGGTGCCCAGGCCCGCCGCGATCATCGCGGCCGTCAGCCCCAGGCTCAGCAGCTGGGGGAACAGGACGGTACGACGCCTGTGCCGCGCGGGCGTGACGGGGTCGGGAGGAGTCTCCTCCTGCTCGACGGTGTTCGTGAGACGACGCCGGAGCTCGGCACGGAACTCGGGCCTGGGCTCGCCCCCCATCTGGGCGCCGAGCCTGGACACGTGGTTCTGGATGTGCGTCTGCGATCTGCGTGAGATTCCGGGCAGCCACTTACCCATGAACGCTCCCTGCCGCCCCCAGGTCATGATCCGTCTGTGCACTTGCCTAACGACAGCCCCGCGTGCCAGGTTACGCGATTCGGCGCCATCGGCATGGTCAGCCGAGGTCCGAGGGGAGTGCGCGGGCGAGCGCCCGGATCGCGCGGAACTGCAGAGCCTTGATCGCTCCGCTCTTCTTGCCCATGACCAGTGCTGTCTCGGCCAGTGACATACCGTGCAGGAACCTCAGGACCACGCACTCCTGCTGCTCGGGGCCCAGGGCCCGGACCGCGCTGAGCACCCGGTCGTTGATCATCGCGGTGACGACGGCGTTCTCCGGGATGTGCGGGCCGTCGAGCGGGACGTCGATCACCTGGGCGGTCGAGACCTCAAGGCGGTACCTGCCGGACTTGAAGTGGTCGGCCACCAGGTTCCTGGCGATGGTCACGAGCCAGGCCCCGAAGTCACGGCCCTGCCAGGTGAAGTCGGCGATACGGCGCAGCGCCCGCAGGAAGGTCTCGCTAGTGAGATCCTCGGCCAGCGGATGCGAGCCGACGCGGAAGTAGATGTAGCGGTAGACCAGGTCGAGATAGCGGTCGTAGAGCGTGCCAAACGCGTCCGTGTCCCCGGTCTTGGCACGCAGAACGAGCCTCCGGAGTTCCTCCGAGGCGTCCTCGCGCGCGGCGAGCTCGTTACTGCGGACAGGCTGGGTCACCCCGGAGGTCGTGGGGAGGGGCCCGGCGAACGGCCATGTGTCTGGCATCCGGTATCCCTGTGAGGGAGGGGGTACGGCGTGCTCGAACACTCTAGGAAACGAAGCGGAAATTCCACAATCCACTTCGTAATGTCGTGACTAGGGGTAATCAGCCGATACGGTATGGCGCTGATTGTTTCTGGGCCGTCCGGACACCCCCGCTAGCAGCTCGGCTACCGGTTGGGGGGTAATGTCCGGCAGCATTGGAGGCACCATGAATCTCCTTGTCGCTGTCATCGCGTTCGCGGGTGCGTTGCTCGCGATCATCGCCACCGTCGCTCTCCTCAGCCGTCTCCGGGATGAGCGCAAGGGATGGTTGATCGCCTGGAGCCTCACGACGGCGACGCTGGGTGTGTCACTCGGAGTAATCGGAACCGGTTCCCTCGTGGGATTTGGGGCGGCCACATTCCGCATTTATCAACTGACCGGCTCGCTGCTCGCGCCGATCTGGCTGGCCGTCGGCGTCGTCCAGCTCATCGGTCACAAGCCCGCGGTCAGGTTCGCCTCCTGGCTCGTGGGAGTCGCCCTCACCGTCGTCGGGACGGTGATCATGATCTCCGACCCGGTCAACCTGGCGCAGGAGTTCACCACCGGTCTCCCGCTCGGCAGCCGTCACTGGGACGTCTTCCCCGCCTATCTGCTCTGGGTGACCCACGTGGTCGTCGCGCTCGTCCTGCTGGGCGGCCTGGTGTTCGCCGTGCTGCGCTGGCGCGGCGGCGACGACTACGACGCCGACAACATGCACGCGCTGCTGGTTCTCGGCCCGACCGGCCTCGCCCTGCTGGGAGCCGTGAGCTTCGCGGTTCCCGGGATGTTCACCATCCTTCTTCTCGGTGTCGCCGCCGCGGCGGTCTGGTACGTCGTGCTCCGCCCGCTGGCGCCGTACGAGGACGAGGAGGAGGACGAGGTGGCGGACGAGGTGGCGGACGGTGCGCGGAGGGGTTCGCGGGGCGCCGAGCGGCAGGAGACCCGCTCCGTGGGGCGCAGGGCGGCCCCCGAGCAGCCCCCCTTCGGCGACGTCCAGGTCGCCGGCCGTGGCCTCGCCCCCGAGGAACGGCCCGCCGGCCGGGCCCTGCCCGACGACTCCTCCCGCCGTTCGGGCCTCGGCGACCTGGTGGCCGAATACCGCGCGGGGGAGCAGGAGGTCGACTACGCGGCGCGCACGGTACAGCGGGGCCCCGCCCAGGACGACGTGTTCGGCGGCCCCGCGACCGGCATGTTCATGGCGGGCGAGTACGGCATGCCGCTCGCCGGCCGTCCCCACGGGCAGCACTCCGGCGGCGACCACTTCCCGCCGCCCCCGTCGACCGGCCAGTTCGGCATGACGTCGGGCGGTCAGGCGACCGGCGAGTACGACGTCCCGACCAACGAGTACGGCAGGCACGGCAGGCACCAGGGGCCGGGCTCCGGCCAGCACGGCAGGCTGGGCGGCCCCGTCACGGGCGAGTTCGCCATGCCCGATTCCCCTTACGGAGGGCAGCAGAACGGCAGCCTCCAGCCGATGTCGGCCGAGCAGGCGTTCGGCGCCCCCGGCCCGTCCGGGTTCCCCGGCGCGGGCCCGACCCCCGTCCAGGGCTTCGGCGCCCCCCGTCACGGACACTCCCCGGACCCGGGGTTCGCGGGCCAGGGCGGCCCCGGCACGCCGGCCGCCGGAGTCCCCGGTTTCCCCGTCTACGGCCAGCCGCCCGCCGCTCCTCCCGAGACCGGGGCCCTCTACCCCGGGGCGATCGCCGAGCAGGGGGGCGGGGGCGGTCGCCCGGCCCCGGGCATCTTCGGCCTGCTGACCGTGTTCACCCTCCTCGACGGCACCGGCGAGATGTTCGACAGGCTGGCCGACGACACGGTCGAGGCCGTCCGCCGCGCCGAGCCGGACACGCTGATCTACGCGTGCCACTCGGTGAAGTCGGCTCCGCTGCAGCGCATCGTCTACGAGCTCTACCGCGACGAGGTCGCCTACGGCGACCACCAGCGACAGCCCCACGTGGAGCGTTTCGTCGCCGAGCGGCAGAACATGGTGCTCGCCACCAACGTGATCGAGCTCAACGTCAACGCCGCGAAGGTAGTGCCGCTGCCCACGGCCTTCAGGATCTGAGCGCGGCGCGCAGGCGGTTCTCGTCGACGCGCCAGAAGTCGTGCTGGACGCCGTCGATCAGGGTGACCGGGATCATCTCCCAGTATTTGGCCTGGTCCTCCTCGGAGGCGGTGATGTCGCGTTCCTCCCAGGGAACGCCCAGTTCCGTCGCCACGCGCTCGATCACCGCTCGTGCGTCGTCGCACAGGTGACAGCCGGGCTTGCCGTACAGGGTGATGCGATGGTCCTGCGGTGCCATGCCCGCCACGGTAGCCCAGACGCGGGCCCACAGCGGGCCCACAGCGGGCCCGGAGCAGGTCCGGAGCAGGTCCGGAGCAGGTCCGGGACGGGACCAGGACCGGGCCGGAGCGGGCCGGGAGGCGCGGTGGGGACGCGATGGAGATGCGGTGGGGAACGCGGTGGGGACGCGGTGGGGATGAGGACGGGGAACGGGCGGAGGGCCGGTTCGGGGCGGATGCGGGTCAGGGGGAGAACGACCGGGTAGATCCTCACGCACCGTGTCGTGGTCCCAACTGTGAAGACCCACTTTGTGCACCGGTTCACAAAGGGACTAACCTGAAAGACAGTGGCCTCACCTCGTCATCCGTCGCGTCCGGGCCGCGCCGGCCGCCTGTCCCCCTGGAGCTCCGGCACGTGATTCGCCGTCTTTCCCAAGCTCGTGAACGTGGCATTCCCGAGGCGACCGTCGCCCGGTTGCCGCTCTATCTGCGAGCGCTGAACGGCATGGCCGAGCGGGGGCTGGCGACCGTGAGTTCGGAGGACCTGGCCGTCGCCGCCGGTGTGAACTCGGCCAAGCTCCGCAAGGACCTCTCTCACCTGGGCTCCTACGGCACCCGCGGGGTAGGGTACGACGTCGAGTACCTCATCTACCAGATCTCCCGTGAGCTGGGGCTGACCCAGGACTGGGCCGTGGCCATTGTCGGGGTGGGTAACCTCGGTCGTGCGCTCGCCAACTACGGAGGGTTCGTCTCCCGTGGCTTCCGGGTCGCCGCGCTCCTGGACGCCGACCCCGAAGTGGTGGGTGACCGGATCGCGGGATTGAATGTGGAGCACATCGACGAGCTGGAGGCCGTGATCAGGCGGCGGGGAGTGTCGATCGTGGTGCTCGCGACGCCCGCGGCGGCGGCACAGCAGGTGGCCGACCGGGTCGTCGCCGCAGGTGTGACGAGCATTCTGAACTTCGCCCCGGTGGTACTCGCTGTACCCGAAGGGGTCGATATCCGTAAAGTCGACCTATCGATTGAACTGCAGATCCTGGCGTTCCACGAGCAGCGCAAAACGGATCGGATGACTGGGGGGCCCGCGATGGCCGAGGAGTGGCCCGAGGCGGTGGACTTGTGAACGACAGAGCCCGAGGAAACGGCGCGTCCCGAACGGGCGCGGCCGGCGCGGGAGAGCGGTTCCGCGCGCCTGGAGCGGGTTCGCCGGGAACGGGTTCGCCGAAGGCGGGGCCGCGAAGAGCGGGCTCCCCGGGAGCGGGGGAGGGCCGGTGAGCGTTCTCGTCGTCGGCCTGAGCCACAGGACCGCCCCGGTGGCCCTGCTGGAACGGGTCTCCGTCTCCGGTGACGCGCTGGTCAAGCTGCTCCACGACGTCCAGCAGGACGTCCGGGTGGCCGAGACCATGGTCGTCTCGACCTGCAACCGGGTCGAGGTCTACGCCGTGGTCGACCGCTTCCACGCGGCGGTGAACGCGATCTCCGAGCTGCTCGGCACCCACTCGGGCGTCCCCATGGAGCGGCTCGCCGGCCACCTCTACGTGCACTACGAGGACCGGGCCGTCGAGCACCTGTTCTCGGTCGGCTCCGGCCTCGACTCGATGGTCCTGGGCGAGGGGCAGATCCTCGGCCAGGTCCGTTCGGCGCTCAAGCTCGCCCAGGAGCAGGGCACCGTCGGCTCCACGCTGAACGAGCTCGTCCAGCAGGCGCTGCGGGTCGGCAAGCGCTCCCACACCGAGACCGGCATCGATCGGGCGGGCGCCTCCCTCGTCGGCGTCGGCCTCACCCTCGCCGAGCGGACCCTGGGTCCCCTCCAGAGCAAGCGCGCCCTGGTGGTCGGCGCGGGCTCGATGAGCGCCCTGTCGGCCGCCACCCTGCAGCGGGCCGGCGTCACCGACATCGTGGTGGTCAACCGCACCTACGAGCGCGCGGTACGGCTGGCGCAGACGGTCGGCGGCAGGGCCGCCGAGTTCGGCGCGCTGGCGGCCGAGCTGGCCGAGGCCGACCTGGTCATCTCGTGCACCGGCGCGACCGACGTGGTCGTCACCGCCGACATGGTGCCGGCCAAGGAGATGTTCCTGCTCGACCTCGCGCTGCCCCACGACGTGGACTTCGCCGTACGGCGGCTGCCCGGCGTCACCCTCGTCGACCTGGAGTCCATGCAGGACGGCAGCGCGGACGCCGACACCGACGACGGCGGGCGAGCCGAGGCGGTCGTCGCCGTGCGCGAGATCGTCGCCGACGAGGTCGCGGCCTACCTGTCGGCCGAACGCGCGGCGCGCGTGACGCCGACCGTGGTCGCGCTGCGCAGCAAGGCGGCCGGCGTGGTCGAGGCGGAGCTGGGGCGGCTCGCCGCGCGGGTCCCCGACCTCGACGGGCGGCTGCGCGACGAGGTCGCCCAGACGGTCCGGCGCGTGGTCGACAAACTGCTCCACGAACCCACCGTGCGTGTCAAACAGCTCGCCGAGTCTCCGGCAGGAGATCATTATGCGGAGGCGCTCCGTGAGCTGTTCAATTTGGACCCGAAGGTGCCCGACGCGGTAAGACGTATCGAGTCGGCCGACGTGGAGACGAGCAAGAAGGAGGCGGGCAGGTGAACGACGTGACCCCTCCGCTCAGGATGGGCACGAGGCGCAGCATCATGGCGACGACCCAGTCGGGTCTGGTCGGCGCCCGCCTCACCGAGCTGACCGGCCGTGCCGTCGAGCTCGTCGGCGTCACCACCTTCGGTGACGTGACCAGGGCCGGTCTCACGCAGCTCGGCGGGACCGGTGTCTTCGTCAGCGCGCTGCGCGACAAGCTGATCGACGGCGAGATCGACTTCGCGGTCCACTCGCTGAAGGACCTGCCGACCACGCCGGACCCGCGCGTGGTCATCGCGGCGATCCCGCCGCGCGACGACCCCAGGGACGCGCTGGTCGGTCCCGCGAAGCTGGCGGACCTGCCGGCCGGCGCCAAGATCGGCACCGGCTCCCCGCGCAGGGTCGCCCAGCTCCGGGTGCTCCGCCCCGACCTGGAGTACGTCCCGATCCGCGGTAACGCCGAGACCCGCATCGGCAAGGTCACCTCAGGCGAGCTGCAGGGCGTCGTGCTGGCCGCCGCCGGCCTCGGCCGCCTCGGCCGCGAGGCCGAGATCTCCCAGATCTTCGAGGTCGAGGAGATCCTGCCCGCGCCGGGACAGGGCGCGCTGGCCGTGGAGTGCCGCTCGGACCGGACCGACCTGGTCGAGTTCCTGAGCGTGCTCGACGACGCCAAGACCCGTGCCGAGGTGACCGCCGAGCGCGCGGTGCTCAACGCCCTGGAGGCGGGGTGCGCGGCTCCGGTCGGCGCGTACTCGGCCGAGCGCGGGCGTGATCTTTTCCTGGCCGCCGCTGTCGTCGCCGTCGACGGCAAGCGGGCGGTGCGCAAGTCCACCGCCGGGACCTCTTCGGCGCCGATGGATCTGGGTCGCGACCTCGCGGCCGAGATGATCGCCGAAGGGGCAGGCACGTTGATAGGGGAGCGAGCACATTGAGCTCCGGAAGTACCACCTTCGAGCGCCCTGCCGGGTTCGTCGCCTTTGTCGGCGCGGGCCCGGGTGACGAGGGCCTGCTCACGCTTCGTGGCGCCGACCTGCTCTCGAAGGCCGATGTCGTCGTGCTCGACCGGGAGGCGTACGGCGGGCTGCTGCGCCACTGCCGGGAGAACGTCGAGGTCGTCGACGCGACAGGTGAGGAGGCCGTCTCACTGCGGGCCGTCACCGCGGCCAAGGGCGGCCGCAGCGTCGTGCGGCTGTGCGCGGGCGACCCGATGTTCTTCTCCTCGATCACCGAAGAGGTCGCGGCCTGTGCCAAGGCGGAGGTGGACTTCGAGATCGTGCCGGGCGTGCCCCCGGCCACCGCGGTCCTCACCTACGCGGGCATCCCGGCGGCCGTCTCCGTGCCCGAGTTCCGGGTCGTGGACGCCACCCAGGTCGACGACTGGTCGGCCCACGCCGCGGGCGCGGGCACCCTGGTGATCTACAACGGTGTCTCCCAGGCCGTCGCGATCGGCAAGGCGCTGATCGCCGCGGGCCGTCCGGACTCGACACCGGTCGCGATCAGCAGTTCCGGAACCACTACCGAACAGTACACCGTGGTGACGACCCTCGGCCGGATGGCCCCCGACCTCAAGCACGCGGGGATGACCGAGCCCGCGCTGATCGTGGTCGGCGAGGCCGTCGGCATGCGCGACCGCCTCTCGTGGTTCGAGACCAAGCCGCTGTTCGGCTGGCGGGTGCTGGTGCCCAGGACCAAGGAGCAGTCGGCCGGGCTCGTCGAGCAGCTGCGCTCCTACGGCGCGGTGCCCGAGGAGGTCCCCACGATCTCCGTCGAGCCGCCCCGCACCCCGCAGCAGATGGACCGGGCGATCAAGGGCCTGGTCACCGGACGCTACGAGTGGGTGGCCTTCACCAGTGCGAACGCGGTCAAGGCGGTGCGCGAGAAGTTCGAGGAGTACGGTCTCGACGCCAGGGCCTTCGCCGGGCTCAAGGTCGCCGCGGTCGGTGAGGGAACCGCGCGGGCGCTGGTGCGGTTCGGGGTCAAGCCCGACCTGATGCCGTCGGGGGAGCAGTCCTCCGAGGGACTGGTCGCCGAGTGGCCGCCGTACGACTCGATGCTCGACCCGATCAACCGGGTGCTGCTGCCGCGCGCCGACATCGCCACCGAGACCCTGGTCGCCGGGCTCACCGAGCTGGGCTGGGAGTGCGACGACGTGACCGCCTACCGGACGGTCCGGGCGGCGCCGCCGCCGGCCCCGATCCGGGAGGCCATCAAGGGCGGCGGTTTCGACGCGGTGCTGTTCACCTCGTCGAGCACCGTGCGCAACCTCGTGGGCATCGCGGGCAAGCCGCACAACGTCACGGTCATCTCCGTGATCGGCCCGCAGACCGCCAAGACCGCGGAGGAGTTCGGGCTCAGGGTGGACGTCATGGCCGACAAGCCGTCGGCCTCGGCCCTGGCCGCCGCGCTGGCCGAGTACGGCGCCAAGCAGCGGCAGGCCGCCGTGGCGGCCGGAGACGTTCCGCGCAGGCCCTCCCAGACCCGGAGAGGGGCCCGGCGCCGGGCCAAGTAGTCTGGGAAGCAGTGGCGGGTGCCGTGTGGCGCAGGCACGACGGCGGCACCCGCGAGGCGATGAATCTGATCGTTCTAACCGCATATGTCCCCCGGCTCCTTCACCCCTGGCGGGGCCCGCGTGACCGGGGGGAGGGGGAGACACCATGACCGCCCAGTTCCCTGTCGCGCGCCCGCGAAGGCTTCGCCGTACGGCGACGATGCGCAGGATGGTCGCGGGCACCAGGCTGCACCCCGCGGAGCTGGTGCTGCCGGTGTTCGTCAAGGAGGGCATCGACGAGCCCAACCCGATCGTCTCGATGCCCGGGGTGTTCCAGCACACCCGTGACTCACTGCGCAAGGCCGCCCACGAGGCCGCCGAGGCGGGGGTCGGCGGGCTGATTCTGTTCGGCGTGCCCGCGGTGAAGGACGCCCGCGGCTCCGCGGCCGACGACCCCGACGGCATCGTCCAGCGCGCCGTCGCCGATCTCGTCGCCGAGGTGGGCGACGCGCTGGTCGTGATGACCGACACCTGCCTGGACGAGTTCACCGACCACGGCCACTGCGGCATCCTGACGCCCGGCGGCGAGGTGGACAACGACGCCACCCTGGAACGCTACGCGGCCGCCGCGGTGGCCCAGGCCAGAGCCGGATCCCAGGTCATCGCGCCCAGCGGCATGATGGACGGCCAGGTCGCCGCGATCCGCGCCGCGCTCGACGCCGACGGCTTCGGGCAGATCCCGATCCTGGCCTACTCGGCCAAGTACGCCTCGGCGTTCTACGGTCCCTTCCGGGAGGCCGCCGAGTGCGCGCCGCAGTTCGGCGACCGCAACGCCTACCAGCAGGACGCGGCGGGCCCGCTCGGCGAGGCGCTGCGGGAGGTCCGTCTCGACCTCGACGAGGGCGCCGACGCCGTGATGGTCAAGCCCGCGCTCGCCTACCTCGACATCCTGCGCCAGGTGCGCGACACGGTGGACGTCCCGGTGGCCGCCTACCAGGTCAGCGGCGAGTACTCCATGATCGAGGCGGCCGCGGCGAACGGCTGGATCGACCGGGACCGGTCGATCATGGAGTCCCTGGTCGCGATCCGCAGGGCGGGCGCGGACATGATCCTCACCTACTGGGCGACCGAGGTGGCCAGGAAGCTCCGCTGATCCGTCTTTCACAGCGCGTTCACAGCGCAAAGACGTTCGGAGGAAGCGGGTTACGGACGGCCGGAACGCGCGGGCCGGTGGCGCCGGGGCCGGGAGAACGCCAGGTGATCGGCGTGGGAATCCGAGTGAGACGAGAGGCACACGCTGAGAACTGGGGGTTTGCCGCTTACTGACGAGGTCTGTGCGTTAGAGTGCGAAGACCGGTGCGGATGTGTCCCAGGTGGTGTAGACCCTGGCTGTCTGACTTCTTTTGCTGACCAACCAAGTGTGGACATGTCGTCGCATCCGAAGGCACGCGGGACACGCGGACGACGGAGGACACAATGGTGGGGGTACCGCTGACTCGTCGGGGCAAACGACGTGCTCATCCGAAACAGATGATCAACTCTGTGCTGGAGTACGCCGCCCTGGGGTGGGCCAGCTGTCCCGGCGCGCGTCCGCTGCCCAGCGGTTCCCGCTCCTGTTCGTGTGACCGCATCGGCTGTCCCGACCCCGGCGCCCATCCGCTCTCGCGTGCCTGGCAGATGCAGGCCACCACCGACCCCACGCTGCTCGGTCACTGGTGGCACCGCGACCCGGAGGCGAACGTGGTCCTGCCCACCGGCCGCGTCTTCGATGTCTTCGACGTACCGCACGCCGCCGGTCTGGCCGCCTTCGCGAATATGGAATCCACCGGATCAGCCTCGGGCCCGGTCGCCGTGAACGGCGACCGGGTCCTGTTCTTTGTGGCCACCCGCAACGTCTCGGACGACGAGGACGAATGGTGGTCCTGCCCCCTGGACTACGGACCCTCGACCATCGAGGAGATGCCGGGCCTGCGCTGGCACTGCCGCGACAGCTACGTTCTCGCCCCGCCGTCGATCCTGCCGACCGGCCAGGCCGCCTCGTGGCTGCGCCCCCCGGACGGCCGCCCGCTGCCGGACCCCCTGCTCGTCCTGGAGCGTCTGGCCGACGTCTGCGAGTAGTTCCGCGATTCCGGCGACGCCTGGCGGCGTCGCGAGCCTGGGCGCCTTCGAGACGGCGTCCTCCCCCGCCGCCCGTCCGCTTCACTCCTTCGCTCCGTACTCCTCACCCCGGACGCCGCCCCGCCCGAGCCGGAAGCGGTCCCGGCCGAGCCGGAAGCGGTCCCGGCCACCGGGGTGTCCGAGCCGGGGGCGGGGCCTGGTCTCCCCGTGGCTACGCTGGAGGGCGTGAGCCGTACTGAGAACTCCGAGGACCTGTTCGCCCGCGCCCGTGAGATCGTCCCGGGAGGGGTGAACTCCCCCGTCCGCGCCTTCGGCGCCGTCGGCGGCACGCCGCGCTTCATGGCCTCGGGGCAGGGGCCGTACATCACCGACGTCGACGGCAACCGCTACGTCGACCTGGTCTGCTCGTGGGGCCCGATGATCCTCGGGCACCGGCACCCCGCCGTGGTCGAGGCGCTGCAGGAGGCGCTCGCGGCCGGGACCTCGTTCGGTACGGCGACGCCCGGAGAGGTGGAGCTCGCCGAGGAGATCGTCTCCCTCGTCGAGCCGGTGGAGAAGGTCCGCCTGGTCAGCTCGGGCACCGAGGCCACCATGTCCGCCGTACGGCTGGCGCGCGGGTTCACCGGCCGGGCGAAGGTCGTCAAGTTCGCGGGCTGCTACCACGGCCACGTGGACGCCCTGCTGGCCTCCGCCGGATCTGGCCTGGTCACCTTCGGCCTGCCCGACACCCCCGGCGTCACCGGCGCCTCCGCCGCCGACACGGTGGTGCTGCCCTACAACTCGGTCGAGGCCGTGACCGAGGCCTTCCGGACGTTCGGCGACGAGATCGCGTGCGTGATCACCGAGGCGTGCCCGGCCAACATGGGCGTCGTCCCGCCGCTGGACGGGTTCAACGCCACGCTGCGTGAGCTGTGCACCGCGCACGGTGCCCTGCTGATCATCGACGAGGTGCTCACCGGCTTCAGGGTCTCCGAGGCCGGATGGTACGGGCTCGACCCGGTGGACGCCGACCTGATGACCTTCGGCAAGGTGATGGGCGGCGGCCTGCCCGCCGCCGCGTTCGGCGGCCGCGCCGACGTGATGGCCCACCTCGCCCCGGAGGGCCCGGTCTACCAGGCGGGCACCCTGTCGGGTAACCCGCTGGCCTGCGCCGCCGGGCTGGCGACGCTGCGCGCGTGCGACGACGAGGTCTACGACCGGGTCGACGCCGCCGCGCTGGTCATCGGCCGCGCCGCCGCCGACGCACTGGCCGCCGCCGGGGTGCCGCACCGCCTGCAGCGCGCGGGCAGCCTGTTCTCGATCTTCTTCACCGAGGACCGGGTCACCGACTTCGCCGGGGCGCAGAGCCAGAACACCGCCGCCTACCGGGCCTTCTTCCACGCCATGCTCGACCAGGGCGTCTACCTGCCGCCGTCGGCCTACGAGGCGTGGTTCCTGTCGGCCGCCCACGACGACGAGGCCCTGTCGCGTGTCGCCGAGGCCCTTCCGCTCGCCGCGAAGGCCGCCGCCCAGGCCTCCTGACGCCTCTCTCCCGGCCGTGCGGCCCAGGACGGGGGCCCCGGGACGCCGGGGCCCTGACCGCCCTGAGCCGCGTCGGGCGGCCCGCTGACATCGCCGCGGCCGTCGCCTTCCTCGCCTCCGACGACGGCCGGTGGGTCACCGGTCACGTGCTCGACGTGAGCGGCGGCATATGTCTCGGCCCCCGCCCCACCGGCTGATCCCGGGGCGTGACCGTCTTCGCGGTTACCTGTCGGTCGTGGAGGGCGACGCCGAGGCGCTCGGTGTCACGGGCGCGGGCGCGGCGGCGAGGATCCGCTCAAGGCTGGAGGGGTCGGAGAAGATCTGGTTCACCTGGTCCATGCTCATGTCCTGGCCGTTGAGCTTCAGGGTGGGAGTGCCCTCCACCTTCTGCGCCGCGGCGTACGCGTCGGCCTTGGCGATGTCGGCCACCTTCTCCAGGCCCACCACGCACTTGTCGAACTCGGCGCTGTAGAAGCCGAGGTCCCGCGCCCAGTTCAGGAGGTCCTTGTTCTCGAACCCGTTCTTCCCCTCCTCCGGCTGGTAGGCGAAGAGCGTCTTGGCGTACGAGGGCCACTTGTCGGCCGGGGTGCACAGGGCCGCGTTCGCGCCGCGCCGGGAGACGGACGGGACGGGTTCGGCCTGGTTGGGCGCCTTGAAGAGCTGGAAGGGGCGGAAGATCACCCTGGCCTTGCCGTCGGCGGCGGCCTTGTAGATCGCGTCGCCGGCGGCCTCCTCGAGCTTCTTGCAGTACGGGCACTGGAAGTCCTCGAAGATCTCCAGGGTGGGGCCGGTGACCCCTTCCTTGGCCATCAGGATCGACCCGTCCTCCTGGCGGACGGTCGTGGCCAGCGGCCCGGTGTAGGCGATGCCCTTCTGGCCGCTCTTGCTCGCGTTGTTCCCCAGGACGACGACGGCGACCACGCCGACCGCCGCCACGGTGATGCCGCCGACAACGCCCAGCAACAGCTTCCGCTGCCTCTCACGGGCCGCCTGCTGCTTGCGCTCCTCGGCGAGCCGCTCCCTGGCCGACTTCTGCCGGGCGTTCTTGTTCATTACCACTCCTCTATGGTGTTTCGCGTTCTGGTTTCGTCCGGGGAAACGGAGATCAGGACGTCTGGCCGGCACGCCGGTATTCGTCGAGGACCACGAGTCCGAAAAGGGCGACGGTGATCACGTGCACGGCCGTGCACCACAGACAGATCTTGCCCAGGACGAGCAGTTCCGCGCTCACCAGGTAGACCACGAAAAGGACTCCGATGATCACGCCGCCAAGCCGTGCCCACCGGACGACGGGCGACTCCGAGCGCCATGCCGCGGGGACGGTCAGCGCTCCGATCCCGACGAAGAACGACAGCCCCAGCAGGGGCAGGGGAATCCCGAACAGCTCGGAGTACTCACTCGACGTCACGGAGGCACAGTCGATCGTGGAGCTCTCCGTGCATATGAGGGCGATGGCACGGTTGTAATGGGCGAGCGTCATGTAGATCGAGATCGCCAGACCGGTGAGGCTCAGCAGAGCCGTCACCGTCAGGAACCATCCCGGACGTGACAACGCCGATGTCCGGCCGGGGGGCAGGTGGACATCTCTGGCCATGGTTGATTCCTCCACGCGGGCAGCCGCCGACCCGCTCTTCGCCGCGAACCTCTGTGCCCCGTCATCGGGCGGGCAAGGGGGCGCCATGTGAACAAAGGCGTGGTGATGCTAAGGCACCGCACGTAAACAGGTGGTAAGGGGCGCGGCCGGGTGGCGCCGTCCCGATATGCCGTGTGACCTGTCGAACGCACTCCGTAGTCCGGCGTCGAGTGCCGAAACCTCGCAGAGGACCGGGAAATCCCGGGGTCGCGGATTCGACGCGTGTCCTGACGGTGGTGCCTTCGTGATGTATCGCATATCCGACGGCTGCCAGACCGGCCGGTCAGCAGCGAGCCTAGCGAGGGCGATTTTCCGGCGATAGGGACTTTGTGCCCTACCTGTGGTCCCCTCGCCGCGAGGGGCCCCGGGCCGCTCCGTGGCTCTTTCCGGGCCTGCCGTACCGTCGTTGTGAACAAGTTGTTTGCATCGACTTGTTGACAACGAATCGTTTGATCGTCCATGCTGGGTGCATGGCTACCGGTTCTGAGCAATCCCTCGACCCCTTCTCGCCCCCGGACCCGGGCAGGGCGCGGGCGCACCGCGTGTACGCCTCCCTCATGCGCATCGCCGAGCGGCACGCGGCCACCGGGGCGCAGCGTTCCCGCCAGGTCCACCCCGACGTCCTCGGCCCGCACGAGGCCGTCAGGCTCGTGTCGTTCCTCGCGGGAGGCGCGGCGCAGCGTGAGGAGGACGAGCCGGAGGTGGACGTCGCCGACATCACCGCCGCCCTGACCCTCGTCCCGCTGGTGCGCGCGGAGATGGACCAGCTGGAGGCCGGGCTCCTGCTGATGGCGCGGGGGCGCGGCATGACCTGGCAGGAGATCGCCTTCGGGCTGGGTCTGGGCACCTCCCAGGCCGCCAGGCAGCGCTACGAACGGCTGTCCGGCCGCCTGGCCGCCGAAACGGGCTCCGAGGCGGACACCGGAACGAGCTGACCGGTGAGGAGGACCGGCCATACCCGAGCACGCACCGGCACCCACGTCCCCGCCCGCGGTCCTTACGGATGATCCCGGTCCTGCTGGGGGTGGTGACGGCGGTGGGCCTGATCACCTGGCTGCTGGTGAGGCCGGCCGGGAACCCGGTCCCGGTCCCGAGACCCGGTCCCCCCACGGTGGTGGTTCCGGCCCCGCACCAATCCCGGCAGCCGTCCACGGAGACTCCGCCCGAGCCGTCACCGACGACCCGGAAGAAGTCGGCCACGACGGATCAGGAGGGGCCGTCCACAACGCCCCGGAGGGCCACGACGACTCCGGGCCGGTAGGCCGGACCGACGGTCATCGACATCGAACTCAGGCGGGATGACGGCGCTCGGCTGGAGGGCGGCGGCGACGGTCAGGAGACGTTACGGCGGATCGGCCGTGGAGCACGAGATGATGGAGTTCCTCTGCCGCATGGACGGCCGTGACGTTCACGTGCTGATCGAGAAGGACTCGCTCCCTCGCCCGGCGGAGTTCCCGTCGCGCTGGTCCCGCTGACCGCCGTCGGGGGCGTGGCCCGGACCGGGAGCGCCGCCGGTGGGTGGACCCCGCCGGAAGGGGTGTGTCCCGGCTCAGACCCGGTCCGCCGGGAGCCGCAGGACCTCGGCGAGTTGCTCCTGCGTCAGGGCGGGCACCGCGATGGGACGAGCGCCGTCGGCGCGCAGCCCGTCCAGGAAGAACGCCAGGCACCGCCGCCAGGCCTGCGGTGCCGCCTCCATGGACTCCCGGATCACCTGTGACATCGCCCAGACCAGGGTGATCAGGTCCTGCGGCTCGAAGTCGGCGCGCAGTCGTCCGCTCTCCTTGGCTCTGCCGACGATCTGGTCCACGTGCCGGAAACCGCGGTGACAGGCCTCGATCACGTCGGGGCTCAGCGGGAACCGCCGGGCCAGCGCGTCGTTGAGCCCGCGGTCCTCGGCCTGCAGCGCGAACAGCCCTTCGACGAAGCCGGTGAAGCCGTTCCAGGCGTCCGGATCGGCCAGCGCGGCCGCGGCGATCCGGTCGAGGGCGGCCAGCCGCTCCGGGAAGATCGCGTCGAGGAACGCCTCGCGGGTGGGGAAGTGGTTGTAGAGCGTGCCGATGCTGACCCCCGCGCGGCGGGCGATCTCCTCCAGCGGCGCGTCGAGGCCGCGCTCGCCGAACACCCGGGTGGCGGCGGCCAGCAGCTTGTCGCGATTGCGGGCGGCGTCGGCCCGCAGCGGCTTGGTTTCGGCTGCCATGTCCTCATCATACGAAATTGAGGGGACCCTCAAATTAGTGTTATCGTCGGCAGTGAAGTTGAGGGGACCCTCGACTTTTCTCCGAATCCGACGGAAAGGCATCGTCATGTCCACACCGGCGCGCAAGACCGCCGTCGTCATCGGGGTCGGCCCGGGACTCGGCATGTCCATCGCCCATCGCTTCGGCCGTGAGGGCTTCGCGGTGGCCCTGGTGTCCCGCAGTGACACCCGCCACGCCGGATACCTCTCCTCCCTGGCCGAGGCGGGGATCGAGGCCACGGCCTTCGTCGCCGACGTGTGCGACCGCGACCGGATCCTCTCGGTGCTGGACGCGGTCGCCGAGCGGTACGGCGGGATCGATCTGCTCTACTACGGGCCGGCCGCGGCTGATTTCGACGCCCGGCCGAGGCCGATCACCGAGACCGACTCCGAGAGCGTCCGGGAGGCGATGAACGGGGTGTATCCGGCCGTCGACGTGGTCGGCAAGGTGCTGCCGGGCATGATCGAGCGCGGTGACGGCGGGCTGCTGTTCGCGGGCGGCCTCAGCGCCGTCGTGCCGATGCCCGCCCTCGGCGCCCTGGCGGTCTCCTCGGCGGCCCTGCGCAACTACGCCCTGACCCTCAACGCGGCGGTGGCCGAGCGGGGCGTCTACGCCGGGACCCTGGTCATCGGCGGCCTCATCGAACGCGGTGACATCCACAGGATGGTGAGCTCCCAGCAGGAGAGCTTCGGCGACGTGGGGGCCATGTCCCTCGACCCGGACGACATCGCCGACACCGCCTGGGAGCTGTACTCCAGGCGCGACCGCCCCGAGGTGACGTTCAGCGCGTTCGGCTGAGGGCGTCCGGTGTGTCCGGCGCGTCCGGCCGGGGTCGCGGGGCCGTCCGCTCCCGGTGTGGGCCGGTGGGTTCGGGCCGCGGACCCGCCGGACCGGCCTCCGCGGGGGCGGCGGCCGTACGGCCGGCGGGACGGGTGCCCGCGTACAGGACGCCGCAGACGATGAGGGCGCCGGCCAGGAGTTTCACCGGGGAGAGCGGCTCGCCGGCGAACAGCGCGGCGCAGGACATGCCGAAGACGGGGACGAGCAGGCTGTAGGGGGCGACGACCGACGCGTCGTAGCGCCTGAGCAGGAAACCCCAGACGCCGAAGCCGCCCAGGGTGGAGATCAGCGCCACGTACAGCACCGACAGGGTTCCCTCCAGGGAGAACGTCAGGTGGGGCACGCCCTCGAACAGCAGGGACAGGCCCATCATGGGGAGGGCGGCCACCGCGCTCAGCCAGACCGTGAAGCGGAACGAGTCGGGCGGCGCGGCCTTCCTGACCGCGATGTTGCCCACCCCCCAGCAGAGGGCGGAGGCGACGACCAGGACGAACGCCCCCGTCGGACTGCCGTCGCCCAGGGTCAGCGCGATCAGGGCCAGTCCCGCGAACGCGACGCCCATGCCGGTGATCCGGCGGGTGGTGATCCGCTCCCCGAGGAGGACCGTCGCGAGGATCACGGTGAAGACCGCCTGGATCTGGACGACAAGGGAGGACAGGCCCGCGGGCATGCCCGCCCGCATGCCCACCAGCAACAGGCCGTACTGCATGACACCGAGGGTGGCGCCCGCGGCGAGGACCCACCGCCAGGGCGCTCTGGGGCCGCCGACGAACAGCAGCGCCGGGAAGGCGGCCAGGGTGAAGCGAAGCGTCACGTACAGCAGCGGCGGGAAGTGGCGCAGTCCCACCTGCATCACGACGAAGTTGAAGCCCCAGACGGCGGCGAGACCGACAGCCAGGAGGAGATGACGGGGTCGCATCTCTTTATCCTTATTTGCGCCGATAATTCAGCACAAGCGAGACTTTCTTATCAGGATCATTTAGAGTTACTTATATGTTGGACCTCAACCGCCTCAAGGCCCTGCACGCCGTGGCCGTCTACGGATCGGTGGGCGCGGCGGCCGACGCCCTCATGGTGACCCCGTCGGCGGTGTCGCAGCAGCTCGCCAAGCTCGAACGCGAGACCGGCGCCACGCTGCTCGAACGCAACGGGCGCGGGGTGCGGCTGACGGACGCCGCCGGGCTGCTCGCCGATCACGCCGAGCGCATCCTCGCGCTGGTCGAGACCGCCGAGGCCGACTTCGAGGCGCTGCGGGGGGAGGTCGTGGGCCGCCTGAGCATCGGGGCGTTCCCCACGGCGGCCCGCGGACTGCTGCCCGCGGCGCTGGTCCACCTGCGGGAGCGCCACCCGGACCTACGCCTCCAGCTCCACGAGCGGGAGCCCGAGCGGCAGCTCCGCGAGGTGAGCAGGGGCGAGCTGGACCTCGCGGTGATCCAGGACTGGGTGAACCGGCCGATGGCCATCCCCGAGGGGCTGTCCCGGGCGCCGCTCTTCGACGACATCGCCGACGCGATCCTGCCCGCCTCCCACCCGCTGGCGGGCCGGTCCGAGATCGAGCTGGCCGAGCTGTCCGGCGAGCAGTGGATCAGCTCCTCACCCGGCACGGTCTGTCACGACTGGCTGGTCTACACGCTGCGCGCCGCCGAGCTCGAACCCGACATCGCCTGCATGGCGGACGAATATCCCACCCACCTCGCCCTGGTCGCGGCCGGGCAGGGCTGCGCCATCATCCCCCGCCTCGGCCGGGACTTCGTCCCCGCCGGGGTCCGGGTCGTCCCGCTCAGCCCGCCTCCGGTGCGCAAGATCTACGCGCTCTGGCGCACCGACGCGGCCCGCCGCCCGGCGATCCGGGCCGCGGTCGAGGCGCTCAGGATCGCCTCCGCCGCCCACCGGTCCGCCGATTCCGCCGGAGCGGCCGAGGTCTCCGGCGGACGGGCCGAATTCACATGAACGCCGGGTAAATCCGACGTTGATCAAAGGTGGATTCAATATGGATTCGACGTGCAATGCGCGAATCCATCATGGAACCGGGATGGAACACGTGGAACCCACACGGAACTCGCCGCGGAACCTGAAACACGATCGTTTTCGGTCCTGGCGCCGCCCGTACGGCACAGCCACACTGGTCCATCTATGCGCCCTATTCACCCGTACCTGTCGGTAGGCTGGCGGAACCATGGCTGAGACGACCGTCGTTCACCTCCTGCGCCACGGTGAGGTGCACAACCCCGCGAACATCCTGTACGGCAGGCTCCCCGGCTACCACCTCTCCGAGACCGGCAGGCAGATGGCGGAGATGGTCGCCAAGTCCGTCGCCGGACGCGATGTGACCGCGCTGTTCTCCTCCCCGCTGGAGCGGGCCCAGGAGACCGGGGCCCCGCTCGCGGCGGTTTTCGGCCTTGAGGTCACGCTCGACGAGCGCCTCATCGAGGCGGAGAACATCTTCGAGGGGATCGCGGTCGGCGGAGGCGACGGGGTCTTCCGCAGCCCGCGCCACTACCGTCACCTGTGGAACCCGCTGCGCCCCTCCTGGGGCGAGCGCTACACCGACGTGGTCCGGCGGATGAAAAGCGTGATCGACACCGCCCGCGACGCGGCGCGCGGTCACGAGGCCGTACTGGTCAGCCACCAGCTCCCGATCTGGATCATCCGGCTCGCGGCCGAGGGCAGGCGGCTGCCGCACGACCCCCGCCGCAGGCAGTGCGGGCTGGCCAGCCTCACCAGTTTCTCCTTCGAGGGCGATCGGCTGATCAGCGTCGGATACAGCGAACCGGCGGGCGTGCTGGCCAGGCGCCCCACTGTGCCGGGCGCCTGACCGCGCCGGTAGAGTGACTGCTCTACCGGTTGTAGTACAGGAAGACTCAGCCTCTGATGCGCGCAAAACCCTTGGCCGCCGCCGCGCTGCTCTTCGCCGTGGCCGGATGTGCCGGTAACCAAGGGGCGCAGCCCCAGAGCGGCGACACCCGCTTCGTGCCCGGCGACGGCAGGATCACCATGTTCGAGGCCGCCGACCGCAAGGCCGCGCCCGCGGTCGAGGGGGAGACCCTCGACGGAGGGTCCGCGACGCTCGGCGCGCACAAGGGCAAGGTCGTGGTGCTGAACTTCTGGGCCTCGTGGTGCGCGCCCTGCCGGGCCGAGGCCCCGGTGCTCAAGGACATCGCCGCCAAGACCAAGGCCGGTGGCGTGGAGTTCCTGGGCATCGACTTCAAGGACCGCAAGGCGGACGCGCTGGCCTTCGAACGCAACCTGGGGACCGGATACCCGAGCATCTTCGACCAGCCGGGCAAGGTCGCGCTCTCCTTCCAGGGCACGGTCCCGCCCGCGGCCATCCCCTCGACCCTGATCATCGACAGGCAGGGACGGATCGCCGCCCGCGCCCTCGGCGCGGTCAAGTACAACGACCTGCTCGACGCGGTCACCAAGGTCGGCGATGAGAAGTAAGCGGACGCGGTGGTCCTGTGATGAGCGCTGTGATGAGCGCTGACCTGACCACGACGGTCGCGAGCGGGTCGCTCGTCCTGGCGCTGCCGATCGCGATGGCGGCGGGTCTGGTCTCGTTCCTGTCGCCGTGCGTGCTGCCGCTGGTCCCGGGCTACCTGTCATACGTGACGGGGATGAGCTCCGATCCGAGGCGCGGCCGGATGGTCGCCGGTATCGCGCTGTTCGTCCTCGGATTCGCGGTGGTCTTCGTGGCCGGCGGGGCGCTCTTCGGCGGGCTCGGTTCCGCGCTGGCGAGCAACGTCGAGATCATCACGCGGGTGCTCGGCGCGCTCACCGTCGTGCTGGGCCTGGCCTTCATGGGGCTCCTGCCCGGCCTCCAGCGTGACTTCCGCATCCACCGGGTCCCGGCCGCCGGGCTCGCGGGCGCCCCGCTGCTCGGCGTGGTGTTCGGCCTCGGCTGGACCCCCTGCATCGGCCCCACCCTCGGGGTCGTGCTCACCCTCGGTCTCACTGAGGGCAGCGCGGGGCGGGGCGCGTTGCTCGCCTTCGCCTACGCGCTCGGGCTCGGGCTGCCCTTCCTGGTGGCCGGGCTCGCATACCGTAGGGCACTGCACACGTTCAAGGCGGTTCGCCGCCATTCGCAGCTGATCACCCGGGTGGGCGGGGCCATGCTGGTCGCCGTCGGCCTGCTGCTCGTCACCGGGCTCTGGGGAGAGCTCATCGTGACCATGCAGGGGTGGATCGGCGGATTCGAGCCGGTGATCTGATGGAGGAAGTCGAGCAGGCCGCCAGGAGGCGTACGGCGGGCGACAGCCCGGCGGACGGCCCGATGGACGACGCCGTCACCCCGGCCGAGGAGAGCCCCGCCGTACGGCCCGCGGGGTTCGGCGTCGTCGGCTGGGCGCGCTGGTTCTGGCGCACGCTCACCTCGATGCGCACGGCCCTGATCCTGCTGTTCCTGTTCGCCCTGGGGTCGATCCCGGGGTCGATCTGGCCGCAGCGCGGCGTCTCCGACGCGAAGGTCGCACAGTACTTCAGCGACAGCCCGGCGCTGGCCGAGTGGCTGGACCGCCTCTGGCTGTTCGACGTGTTCAGGGCGCCGTGGTTCGCCGCGATCTACCTGCTGCTGTTCCTGTCGCTGATCGGCTGCGTGCTGCCGCGCGCCATGACCCACCTGCGCGAGCTGCGCAGGAAGCCTCCCGCGCCGCCGCGCAACCTGGTCAGGCTGCCCCAGCACGCCTCGTTCGAGGCCGGCGACCTGACCGTCGAGACGGTCGCGGCCCGGCTGCGGCGGATGCGGTACCGGGTGACGACGGGCCCCGACTGGGTCGCGGCCGAGAAGGGCTTCCTCCGCGAGACCGGCAACCTGCTGTTCCACGTCGCGCTGCTCGGGCTGCTGCTGGCGGTCGGGGCGGGCGCGCTGTACGGCTACCGCGGCAACGTGCTGGTCGTCGAGGGGGAGGGGTTCGCCAACACGGTCGCGGCCTACGACCGCTACATGCCCGGCCAGCAGGTCAGCGCCGAGTCGCTGGAGCCGTTCTCCTTCACGCTCGACGACTTCCAGGCCACCTACATCGTCAAGGGCGAGCGGCGCGGCCAGCCCCTCGACTTCCAGGCGAACCTGAAGGTCACCGACACCCCGGGCAGCCCCGAGCGCGACTACGCGCTCAAGGTCAACGAGCCGCTGGACGTCAACGGCACGCTGACGTACCTGATCGACCACGGCTACGCGCCCACCTTCAAGATCACCGATGGGAAGGGGCAGGTCGCCTTCGACGGCCCGGTGCCGTGCCTGGTCGCCCAGCCGGCCACCTTCACCTCCGAGTGCGTCATCAAGGTCCCCGACGCCCAGCCCGAGCAGCTGGGCCTGCTGGTGGCCTTCCTGCCGACCACCGTGCCGATGAACGGCCAGTGGATCTCGGTCTTCCCCGGCGCGGCCAACCCGACCGCCCAGGTGTACGGCGCGTTCGCCGGTGACCTGGGGCTGAAGAACGGCAGGCCGCAGTCGGTCTACGAGCTCGATCCGGCGAGCCTGAAGAAGATGAAGCCGCTGGTGATGAAGGCCGATCCGCTGGCCGTCGGCAAGAAGCTGGACCTGCCGAACGGCGCCGGGTCGATCGAGTTCACCGGCGTCAAGGAGTGGATCGCCCTCCAGATCACCCATGACCCGGGCCGGATGCCCGCGTTCGTGGCCTCCGCGCTGGCGGTCGTCGGTCTGGTGCTCTCCCTGACCGTCCGCCGCCGCAGGGTGTGGGTACGGCTCGGAGCCGCCGGGACGTCCGGACGGGGAACGAAGGGGACGGACCCCTCGACGTCCCCGGACGAGGGCGGCGCGCAGAGACGTGGATACGTCGAGGTGGGCGGGCTCACGCGCACCGAAGGCAGCGACTTCGGCGAGGAGTTCGCCGAGATCGTCTCCGCTTTGAATCCAGGAGAGAACGATGCCCGTTGAGGTCGACGTCGGCCTCGCCACGCTGAGCGACCAGCTCACCTTGGCGACAGTGCTGCTCTATATCGTCGCGATGATCGGCTACGCCCTCGACCTCGGCTTCGGCCGGTCGAAGATCGCCAAAGTCGCAACCAGGAAGGCCGAGCCCGCGCTCGTCACGGTCGGCGGTACGGCCGACGCCGAGGCCGCCGGGTCCGCCGGGTCCACCGGCGAGGAGGGCGGCGACCAGGCCGACAAGGCGCCTCCCGTCTGGGTGGTGTGGGCCGCCCCGGTGGCGGTCGGGCTGACCTGGCTCGGCTGGGCCACGAACCTGGCGGCCATCCTGACCAGGGGCTGGGCCGTCGGCCGGTGGCCGTGGGGCAACATGTACGAGTTCGTGGTCGCGATGTGCTTCGCGGCGGTGAGCGCGTTCCTGTTCATGCACATCCGCTACCGGAGCCGTTTCCTGGGAGCGTTCGTCACGGTGGCCGCCGCCCTGGGGCTCGGCTTCTCCGTGCGTTACCTGTACGTGCAGGCCGGTCCCGTGGTGCCGGCGCTCAACTCCTACTGGGTCGCCATCCACGTGACGGCGGCGATCATCGCCAGCGGCCTGTTCATCATGGCCGGCGTCGCGGGCGTCCTCTACCTGATCAGGAAGGACACCGCAGTCCGGCTGCCGTCCCGGCAGGACCTGGACCGGGTCGCGCACCGGGCCATCGTGATCGGCTTCCCGATCTGGACGTTCGCCGTCATCGCGGGCTCGCTCTGGGCGGACAAGGCGTGGGGCCGTTACTGGGGCTGGGACCCCAAGGAGGTCTGGGCCTTCATCACCTGGATCGCCTACGCGGCGTACCTGCACGCCCGCGCCACGGCCGGGTTCAAGGGCAAGGCCGCCATGATCGTGCAGCTCATCGCCTTCGCCTGCCTGATGTTCAACCTGGTCGGGGTGAACATCTTCCTCGGTGGCCTGCACTCCTACGCCGAGGTCCCCTGACACGACCGCCGGGCGGAGGTCTCCGGTGCCCTCGCACTCCGGGGCCCTCCGACGGCGTCTCCGCCCGGCTCCGGCGCGGAGGTTCCCCTCCGTGCCGCCCCGGCGTCACTCCTCGTCGCGCAGCCGGCGCTCCAGATCCTTGAGGAAGTCGGGGTCGTCCTCCGGCCCCTTCGGAGCCGCGGGCCGCGCCGCCGTACCGTCGTGCGGGAGCGCGCCCGGCGCCCGGGGACCGCTCGGCCTGCCGAGCAGCAGCCAGAACACGCCGCCCGCGAGCGGCAGCAGCAGCACGATGATCACCCATAGAAGCTTGGGCAGGTTTCTGGCCTCCTCGTCCGGCGTGGTGATCGCGTCGAACAAGCAGTAGAGCCAGAAGGCGAGCAACGCCAGACCGACAAGCAGGGGCATGCCCGAACTGTAAGCCATTCGGAGACAGGGTGCGGTCGTGCCCCCGATCCTGATGACTGACAGAGATCCACGTCGTACGGTGGAGCCTGTTGCCACTTCCCCTGGGGCGTGTGATGGCGAATTCGGCGGACAAAGGTCGGCATCGACGGCGCTGGTGGCAGCGGGGCCCGTCCCAGCGCACGGAGAGTGTCGCCAGGAGAGCGGTCCGTGAGGTCCCCGGAGAGCCGGAGCGCCGGGTGGGGACGGTCACGGCGCCGGTGGTCGACCGGCCGCAGTACACCTGGCGGGACTTCGAGCTGGAGGACGAGCGTCCCAGGGCCCAGCCCAACACCCCGGACACCCCCGACCTGGGTGACGGCCTGCGGCACTGCGGGCGCCTCGAACGAATCCTGCACCGGCAGTGGGACTCCCGGCAGGGACCGCCGTCGGCGGACGCCGTACGCGCCGTGGAGAGCCTGGCCAGGCTGCCCGACCGGCTCAAGGACAAGCTCTCCGAGGGACTCGACGGCATCTACGTCGGCGCGGGCGGGGTGCCCGACCTGGACGACATGGGCTACCTGCGGGGCGCGCCGCTGCCCTCGGGGCGGGCGACGTGGGACATCTGCGCCGGGGCCTACGGCGATCGCAAGATCGTGGTGGGAGACCGGCCCTCGCCCACCCCCGACGTGATGATGCACGAGGTCGGGCACGCCCTCGACGACGTGGACGCGCCGCACGGGAGCTGGGTCTCCGACTCCCCGGAGTTCGCCGCGCTCTACGAGCAGTGCGTCCCCCTGCTGGCCTCGGGCTTCCACCTGCAACCGGCGGACCTGGGCCGGAAGGAGTTCTTCGCCGACGCCTTCGCCGCCATCGTCTCGCGGCAGCGTCCCGCCCTGGTGGACATGCTGGGCGGCGACACGAGGATGGCGCTCAATGTCATGTTGTTCTTCAACCGGCGTTACGGAATCTAGGTGATCTGGGATGTACGTCATCCTGCTCGCTGACGGGACTCTGCGGGTGCCGCAGACCCTGTCCAGCGAGGACGGGCGTCTGATCGGCAACGCGTACGTGGAGCTGTTGCCGGGGGATCCGGACTACGACCGGTGGTTGTCCGAGGCGCTCACCGAGGAGGAGCTGGCCGGGCGCAGGAGACGCTGGCTTGCGGAGAACGACGAGCTGGAGCGCGAGTTCCTGGCCTTCAAGGCCGAGCAGGACGGTTAGGCGACGACGTCGCCGAGGTTCTCCCCGTTCGACGGGGCGCCGGAGCCGGGGGCCGAGTGGCGGGGGATCGCGCCGGGGGTGCGGAGGCGGGGGTCATACGACCCCATCGGTGACCCTGCGGATGTCGGGTGTGGATCCACAGGACCACCGATGGTGTGACGTCATAAGTCGTCAGACGCGCGGGGTTTCGCCTGCCGGCCGTTCGGCCGTCAAGACGTCCTCTCCACGCAGAAGGGCGTGCACTTCCGACTCGCGGAACCGCCGATGCCCTCCGGGGGTACGGATGCTGCTGATGCGGCCTGCCGCGGCCCAGCGTGTAACCGTCTTTGGGTCGACCCGGAAGAGGGCGGCAACCTCTCCGGGCGTCAGCAGACGCTCGCTGCTACTCTCCACAATCTCTCCCCCTCGCATCCCGCTTCCTGCCAGCGGGCGGACAGGTAACCAGTGTGCCGAGCGAAGTCTGATTTATCCGTGCTTTTCAACAAAGATCACGGGTTGTTATCGACTGACTGCCCGATTGTTATATGATAGAGCCTCTTTGAGACTCTCGTGGGTGTTTCTTTACGAAACTGATCTGTTGGGAACACTAGCAGCGCTCGTAGCCAGCGCGAAGGCCGTCTTCCCCGCTTCCCGCTCGCGCTAGAAGTCGATGGCGTGACGTAACCTCAACGCTGTGCATCCCGTCTTCGTTTACACCGTCTCCCGGCTGGGACTGCTGGCCGCGAGCATCGCTCTGCTCTATCTGGTCGGCCTGCGTCAGCCCCTCATCCTGCTGGTCGCCGCATTCCTGGTCAGTGGGGTGGCCAGCTACGTCCTGCTGTCGAAGCAGCGTGACGCGGTGAGTGAGCGATTCACTAAGAACCGGGAGTGATCACGGCAACGGGAACATGCCGACTCGGGCATGGTACTCGTGACCCAGCCGCGTTGTGTCACTACCAACCAGTAACCCTCCGTGATGGGCCAGGAATGCCTTGACGCCGATTCCGCGCTCCCTTGTCGGGTTCCACTTCAGCGCCTTCCCCGTGCGGGGATCGATCGCCCCGATTCCCGGCCGCGCGACCGCGCCCGGCCCCGCCGAGTCGCGGCCGTACGGATTGTCCAGCCAGCGCTGGTGGCCGCCCACGTACACCGCGGCCCCGGTGACCGCGACCGCGTAGAGCGAGTCGCCGCCGGTGTGGTTCACCCAGGTCGGCCGCACCTCCCCCCTGGCGCGGGTCTCGAAGCGCGCCGCGCTGTCGCACGGCTTGTCCGGGCCCTCGGGGCCGCCGGTCGTGACGACCGCGAAGTAGGAGCCGTCGGGGGCGAAGTCCAGGCCCCGTATGTAACCGGGGAAGACGTCCCTGCACCTGGCGGCGTAGGTGGCGGTCCGCCAGTCGGCGACCTTCGCGGGAGCCGTGCCGCCGCCGCCCTCGCCGTTTCCACTGCTCCCGCCCGTGTCGACCAGCCCGAGCTGGGGCCGCGACAGCCCGCCCAGCGTGGTGAAGTCGCCGCCGACCGCGAGACGGTCGCCGCTCAGCGCCATCGCGTGGACCCGCACCCTGCGGCCTCTGGACCGGTCCGGCTCGATCGCGAAGCCCGGGTCGGCCGCCCCGGTCCGGGCGTCGAGACGGGCCAGCGCCGTACGGCGGGCGCCGCCGATCCCGGTGAAGTCGCCGCCGGCGTAAAGGCGCGAACCCTGGACGGCCAGGGTCGTGACCGTGCCCCCGCGGACCCGCGCGCCGAAGCCCGGCACCGGTGAGCCGTCGGACAGACGCAGCCTGACCAGGCCTCGGGTGTCGGCGAGGGCTCCGTTGGCGGGGCCGTCGTCGCCGGTCCCGGTGCGCGCCTCGGTGAAGTCGCCGCCCGCGTAGACGGTGCCGTCGGCGCCCGGTGCCAGCGCGCGGACCGGACGGTCGAGGTACGGCTCGAAGCCCGGCAGGATCCGCCCGGTGGCCAGGTCGTAGGCGAAGAGGTTGGAGCGTTCCAGGACCGTCGTGCCTCGGGCCTCGCGCACCCGGTCGAACGATCCGCCGACGACCACCGTGCCGCCGACCAGGGCGATCGCGTCGACGATCCCGTCGAGAACGTGGGGAGTGGTGTCCACCGGATCGGCCGAGACGACCCGGTCGTGCTTCGTCGTGCCGGCGGCGGCGATCCCGGGGGGAACCAGGATCAGGGCCGCGACCAGCACGGAAGTGGTTCTGGCAAACATTCGGTAATTCCTAGCAGACTGCGAGTGACCGAGTCGCCACTTTCCGTGGATCGCCCAACGGGCCGCCGCCAGACGTGGCAGGGACGACACGCCCTAGGCTTGTCCTCATGACGCGCGCTTCGCTGGACAAGAAACCGCACGAGGTCGCTGCGATGTTCGATCGCACGGCCCGGCGGTACGACCTGGTCAACGACATCATCTCTCTCGGTCAGGTCCGGCTGTGGCGCAAGGCGACCGCGGCGGCCGTCGACGCCGGCCCCGGTGAGCTGGTCCTCGACCTCGGCGCGGGCACCGGCACCTCGACCGACGCGTTCACCACGCTCGGTGCCAGGGCCATCGCCTCCGACTTCTCGTTCGGCATGCTGAGCACCGGCGTGCGGCGGCGGGGCGGTTCCGGGCTGTCGGGCGGCGGCGTCCGCGGCGTCAGCTTCATCGCGGGCGACGCGCTGCGGCTGCCCTTCGCCGACGAGGTCTTCGACGCGGTGACGATCTCCACGGCGCTGCGCAACGTGCAGGACACCGGCCAGGCGCTGCGCGAGATGTTGAGGGTCGCCAAGCCGGGGGCGCGTCTGGTGATCCTGGAGTTCTCCCACCCGCCGTCGAAGTCGTTCGACCTCGTCTACACGCAGTACCTCATGAAGCTGATGCCGCAGGCCGCCAAACTGTTCGGCTCCAACGACGACTCCTATGAGTATCTCGCCGAGTCGATCAGGGAGTGGCCGGACCAGGCGGGCCTGGCGAAGATCATCCAGGAGGCGGGCTGGGAGCGGGTCGCCTGGCGCAATCTCGCCCTGGGTATCGTGGCGCTTCATCGCGCATATAAGCCCGCATAGAAGATTGACAGGCGATAGCAGTACCCGCCTGACACTTCACCCCGCAAAGGGGTTAGACTTCGGCCCGACAAGTTTGTGAAGACCTTCACAAAGGAACGAAAGGCCCCCATCCGAGGCCGTCAAAGGGTGTAGGACAGGACAGGTCCCGTGACCGTGCCAGCCGCCATACAGCGGAATGTCGCTGAGGCTGACGCCGACGTCATCGTCGTCGGCGCCGGGCCCGCCGGTTCGACAACCGCTTTCCATCTCGCACAGGCCGGGCTCGACGTCCTGTTGCTGGAGAAAACCACATTCCCCCGTGAGAAAGTCTGCGGCGACGGGCTGACGCCCCGGGCGGTCAAGCAGCTCATCGCGATGGGGATCGACATCGACGCCCCCGGGTGGGTCAGGAACAAGGGCCTGCGCGTGGTCGGCGGGGGGCGCCGTTTCGAGCTCGACTGGCCCGAGCTGTCCAGCTACCCCGACTTCGGGCTGGTCCGCACCCGCCAGGACTTCGACGAGATCCTCGCCTCCAACGCGGTGCGCGGCGGTGTCCGCCTGCTGCAGGACGTCAACGTGACCGCGCCGATCCTCGACGACCGCAGCGGCCACATCGTGGGCGTGATCGCCAAGAAGGACGGCGAGGACGTCTCCTACCGCTCCCGCCTGGTGGTCGCCGCCGACGGCAACTCCAGCAGGCTCTCCCTGGCGATGGGGCTGCACAAGCGCGAGGACCGTCCGATGGGCGTGGCCGTGCGCACCTACTACGAGAGCCCGCGTCACGACGACGACTACCTGGAGATCTGGCTGGAGCTGTGGGACGGCGACACGCTGCTGCCCGGCTACGGCTGGATCTTCGGCGTCGGCGACGGCACCTCCAACGTGGGACTCGGCCTGCTGAACACCAGCGAGGCCTTCAAGGGCATGGACTACCGCGACCTGCTCAAGCGCTGGGTCAAGAACATGCCCTCCGAGTGGGGTTTCAGCCAGGAGAACATGACCGCCCCCATCCGGGGGGCGGCGCTGCCGATGGCCTTCAACCGCCAGCCGCACTACACCCGGGGCCTGGTGCTGGTCGGCGACTCGGGCGGGATGATCAACCCGTTCAACGGTGAGGGCATCGCCTACGCGATGGAGAGCGGCCGGACCGCGGCCGAGACCGTCGTCCAGGCCCTCGGCCGGGCCACCCCCGCCCAGCGGGAACGCGTGCTGCGGGCCTACCCTCAGGTACTGAAAGACGCCTACGGTGGTTACTTCAACCTGGGCAGAGGGTTCGTGGAGCTCATCGGACACCGGGGAGTGATGGACTTCGCCACCCGTCACGCGCTGCCCCACCCCCGCCTGATGCGCTTCGCGTTGAAACTCCTTGCTAATCTCACCGACCGGCGGGGCGACGCGTCCGACCGCATCATCAACGCTCTGTCAAAGGTCGTGCCGTCGGCATGACCTCGGCAAACGTCCAGAACCTGGAACCAAGAGCGATGATCCCCCTGCCTAGACTTGCACAACGAAACGACATGATGAGCTGCGCGCCGGCGCGCGTGGAGATGGGAGAGGAGGCGTAGCGATGGAGCTGTACGCACCCATCCTGGTGCTCGCCGTTCTCGCGGCGGGTTTCGCGATCTTCTCGGTGACGATCGCGCCCTTCACCGGTCCCAGGCGCTGGAACCGCGCGAAACTCGACGCCTACGAATGCGGGATCGAGCCGACGCCCCAGCCTGTCGGTGGCGGTCGCTTCCCGCTGAAGTACATGATCACCGCGATGCTCTTCATCGTGTTCGACATCGAGATCATCTTCCTCTACCCGTGGGCGGTCGCGTTCGACCAGCTCGGGGTCTTCGGGTTGGTCGAGATGGTGCTGTTCATCGTCACCGTGCTCGTGGCCTACGCGTACGTGTGGCGCCGCAAGGGTCTGGACTGGGACTAGATATGGGTCTTGAAGAGAAACTTCCGAGCGGATTCATGCTCAGCACGGTCGAGCAGGTTGCCGGCTGGGCGCGTAAGAACTCCGTCTGGCCGGCGACCTTCGGTCTTGCCTGCTGCGCCATCGAGCTGATGTCCACCGGTGGCCCCAAGCACGACCTGGCGCGCTTCGGCATGGAGCGCGCTTCGGCGTCTCCGCGCCAGGCCGACCTGATGATCGTGGCGGGCCGGCTGTCGCAGAAGATGGCCCCGGTGCTGCGGCAGATCTACGACCAGATGGCCGAGCCCAAGTGGGTCATCGCCATGGGCGTCTGCGCCTCCAGCGGAGGTATGTTCAACAACTACGCCATCGTGCAGGGTGTGGACCACGTCGTCCCCGTCGACATCTACCTGCCCGGCTGCCCGCCGCGGCCCGAGATGCTCATCGACGCGATCGTGAAGCTGCACGACAAGATCCAGAACATGAAGTTCGGCGCGCACCGAGCCAAGCAGATCGACGAGCTCGAACTGCAGGCCCTGCGGACGCTGCCCCTGATCGATCAGGGGACCGCCAAGTGAGGCGCGAGAGCGGCGAGACCCGCGCGGCGAACAAGGAACGGTGAGATACCGGCATGAGCACTGACAACCTCCCCGAGGTCCCCCAGGAGCCGATCGCCCGCCTGGGCATGTTCGGCGCCAAGGGCACCGGAGACACCTCCGGCTACGGTCGCCTGGTCGTGCGGCGCAAGCCCGAGCTGTCCACCCCCCGTCCCTACGGCGGTTACTTCGACACCGTGGCCGACGAGCTGGAGCGCGCGCTCGGCGCCGACCTCGCCGACGCGATCGAGCGCGTCGTCGTCGACCGCGGCGAGCTGACCTTCCACGTCAGGCGCGAGCGCCTGCTGGAGGTCGCGAAGACCCTGCGCGACGACCCCGCGCTCCGCTTCGAGCTGTCGCTGGGCGTCTCCGGCGTGCACTACCCCCACCTCGAAGGTGAGGAACTGCACGCGGTGATCCACCTGTGCTCCATCACGCACAACCGCCGCCTGCGCCTCGAGGTGTCCTGCCCCGACTCCGACCCGCACATCCCCTCCACAGTCTCGGTCTACCCGACTCACGACTGGCATGAGCGGGAGACCTGGGACTTTTTCGGAATCGTCTTCGACGGCCACCCGGCGCTGACCCGCATCATGATGCCCGACGACTGGGACGGCCACCCCCAGCGCAAGGACTACCCGCTCGGCGGCATCCCGGTCGAGTACCGCGGCGCCCAGATCCCCGCGCCCGACCAGAGGAGGTCGTACTCGTGAGTGCTCCCTATGAGGAGGCCACGGAGGGCAAGGTCTACACCGTCTCCGGCAACGACTGGACGGAACTGGTCGAGACCCTCAGCGGCCAGCAGGACGAGCAGCTCGTCGTCAACATGGGCCCCCAGCACCCGTCCACGCACGGCGTGCTCCGCCTGGTGCTGAACCTCGACGGTGAGACGGTCACCGAGGCCCGCACGGTCATCGGCTACCTGCACACCGGCATCGAGAAGAACATGGAGTTCCGGACGTGGACCCAGGGGACCACGTTCGTCACCCGCATGGACTACCTCGCGCCGATCTTCAACGAGACGGCGTACTGCATGGGCGTCGAGAAGCTGCTGGGCATCACCGACCGCATCCCCGAGCGGGCCCAGGCCATCCGCGTGATGATGATGGAGCTGACCCGCATCTCCTCGCACATGGTGGCCATCGGCACCTTCGGCATGGAGCTGGGCGCGACCACGCCGTTCCTCTTCGGGTCCCGCGAGCGCGAGATGGTGCTCGACGTGATGGAGTACATCACCGGCCTGCGGATGAACATGGCCTACGTGCGGCCCGGCGGCGTCTCCGTCGACCTGCCCGCGGGCGCCGTCGACAAGGTCGGCGAGCTGCTCAAGGTCATGCCGGAGCGCATCAAGGACATGCGCAAGCTGCTCGACGCCAACCCGGTCTACCTCGCCCGCACCAAGGACATCGCCTACCTCGACCTCACCGGCTGCATGGCGCTGGGCGTCACCGGGCCGATGCTGCGGGCCGCGGGCCTGCCGTGGGACCTGCGCAAGTCGCAGCCCTACTGCGGCTACGAGACCTACGAGTTCGACGTCCCGACCGAGAAGACCGCCGACGTCTACGGCCGTTACCTGGTGCGCATGGCCGAGATGGAGGAGTCGCTCAAGATCATTGAGCAGGCTCTCGACCGGCTCTCCGGCCCGCTCAAGGGCGGCCGGGTCATGGTGGACGACAAGAAGATCGGCTGGCCCGCGCAGCTCGCGCTCGGCCCCGACGGCCTGGGCAACTCGCCCGACCACATCGCGCACATCATGAGCGGCTCGATGGAGGCGCTGATCCACCACTTCAAGCTGGTCACCGAGGGCTTCCGGGTCCCGGCCGGGCAGGCCTACGCCTCGGTCGAGTCGCCCCGCGGAGAGCTCGGCGCCCACGTGGTCAGCGACGGCGGGACCCGGCCCTATCGCGTACACTTCCGCGACCCGTCCTTCACGAACCTGCAGTCCATGCCCGCGACGTGCGAAGGCGGCATGGTCGCCGACGTCATCTCGGCTGTGGCTTCGATCGACCCCGTCATGGGAGGTGTGGACCGGTGACATACGCACCGGAGGTCCGCGAGCGCCTCGAGCGCGACGCCAAGGAGATCATCGGCCGCTACCCCAAGCCGAGGTCGGCCCTGCTGCCCCTGCTGCACCTGGTGCAGTCCGAGGACGGCTACGTCTCCGACGACGGCCACGAGTTCTGCGCCGAGACGCTGGGCCTGAGCAAGGCCGAGGTGGTCGGCGTGGCCACCTTCTACACCATGTACAAGCGCAGGCCGATGGGCGACTACCACGTCGGCGTCTGCATCAACACGCTGTGCGCCGTCATGGGCGGTGACCAGATCTGGGACGAGCTGTCCGAGCACACCGGGGTCGGCCACGACGAGGTGACCCCGGACGGAAAGGTCTCGCTGGAGCGGCTGGAGTGCAACGCCGCCTGCGACTTCGCCCCGGTGATGATGGTCAACTGGGAGTTCTTCGACAACCAGACGCCGGAGTCGGCCAAGCAGCTCGTCGACGACCTGAGGGCGGGCAAGGAGATCTCCCCGACCCGCGGCCCGAAGCGGCTGTGCACCTTCAAGGAGGCCTCGCGCGTGCTGTCCGGCCTGCCGGACGGCCTGGCGGACGAGGGCCCCTCGGCGAACGGCGCCTCCCTGGAGGGCCTGAAGGTCGCCAAGGCCAACGGATGGAAGGCTCCTGAGCCATCATGACGACTCTCACCCCGGTCCTGACGGCCAACTGGGACCAGCCCGACTCCTTCACCCTGGACGGCTACGGCGACTACGCGGCGGCCAGGAAGGCGCTGCTGGGCATGGAGCCCGACGCCGTCATCCAGGCCGTCAAGGACTCCGGCCTGCGCGGCCGCGGCGGCGCGGGCTTCCCCACCGGCATGAAGTGGGGCTTCATCCCCCAGGGCGACGGCAAGCCGCACTACCTGGTGGTCAACGCCGACGAGTCCGAGCCGGGAACCTGCAAGGACATCCCGCTGATGATGGCCAACCCGCACTCGCTGGTCGAGGGCGTCATCATCGCCTCCTACGCCATCCGCGCCAACCACGCCTTCATCTACGTGCGCGGCGAGGTGCTGCACGTCATCCGCCGCCTGCAGGCGGCCGTGGCCGAGGCGTACGGCAAGGGCCTGCTCGGCAGGGACATCTTCGGCTCCGGCTTCGACCTGGAACTCGTGGTCCACAGCGGGGCTGGCGCCTACATCTGCGGCGAGGAGACGGCGCTGCTCGACTCGCTGGAGGGCCATCGCGGTCAACCTCGGCTCAAGCCCCCCTTCCCGGCCGTGGCGGGCCTGTACGCCTCGCCCACCGTCGTGAACAACGTGGAGTCGATCGCGAGTGTTCCCTCGATCATCTCCAACGGTGCCCAGTGGTTCGCCTCGATGGGCACCGAGAAGTCCCAGGGCTTCGGCATCTTCTCGCTGAGCGGCCACGTCACCCGGCCCGGCCAGTACGAGGCCCCGCTCGGCATCACGCTGCGCGAGCTCCTCGACATGGCGGGCGGCATCCGCGAGGGTCACCGGATCAAGTTCTGGACCCCCGGCGGATCGAGCACCCCGATCTTCACCGAGGAGCACCTGGACGTCCCGCTCGACTTCGAGTCGGTCGGGGCCAAGGGCTCCATGCTCGGCACCCGGGCCCTGCAGATCTTCGACGAGACCACCTGCGTGGTGCGCGCCGTACTCCGCTGGACCGAGTTCTACGCGCACGAGTCCTGCGGCAAGTGCACCCCCTGCAGGGAGGGCACCTACTGGCTCAAGCAGGTGCTCAAGCGGCTGGAGAAGGGCCAGGGCACCGAGGAGGACCTGACCACGATCACCGACATCGCCGACAACATCCTGGGCCGCTCCTTCTGCGCCCTGGGCGACGGCGCCACCAGCCCCATCCACTCGTCGGTGAAGCACTTCCGCGACGAGTACCTCAAGCACTTCGAGATCGGCGGCTGCCCGTTCGACCACGCCCCCTCCACGGTCTGGGGGAACAAGTGAGCGGACGGCACGCGACCGGCAAGCACAGCACCGTTTCGGTCATGAGGCCGACGGAGGAGACGCCATGACCGTCGAAGCGACCACCCCGGCGCAGGCGCCGGTAGAACTGGTAACCCTCACCATCGACGGTTTCCAGGTGAGCGTCCCCAAGGGCACGCTGATCATCCGGGCGGCCGAACTGCTCGGCATCCAGATCCCCCGGTTCTGCGACCACCCGCTGCTCGACCCCGCGGCCAACTGCCGCCAGTGCCTGGTGGACATCCCGGACGCGGGCAACGGCCGGGGCTTCCCCAAGCCGCAGCCGTCCTGCGCCATCGAGGTCGCCCCCGGCATGGTCGTGCAGACCCAGCTCACCTCGCCGGTCGCCGAGAAGGCACAGCGCGGCGTCATGGAGCTGCTGCTGCTCAACCACCCGCTGGACTGCCCGGTCTGCGACAAGGGCGGCGAGTGCCCCCTGCAGAACCAGGCCATGTCCAACGGCCAGGGCGAGAGCCGCTTCGAGGAGAGCAAGCGCACCTTCCCCAAGCCGATCGCGCTGTCGACCGAGGTGCTGCTGGACCGCGAGCGCTGCGTGCAGTGCGCGCGCTGTATCCGCTTCTCCGACGAGATCGCCGGTGACCCGCTCATCGAGTTCTTCGAGCGCGGGGCCAAGGAGCAGGTCAGGACCGCCGACGGCGAGCCGTTCGAGTCCTACTTCTCCGGCAACACCATCCAGATCTGCCCGGTCGGCGCGCTGACCGGCGCCGCCTACCGCTTCCAGGCCCGCCCGTTCGACCTGGTCTCCACGCCCAGCGCGTGCGAGCACTGCGCCAGCGGCTGCTCGCTGCGCACCGACCACCGCCGCGGCAAGGTCACCCGCCGTCTGGCCGGGGACGACCCCGAGGTCAACGAGGAGTGGAACTGCGACAAGGGCCGCTGGGCCTTCACCTACGCCACCCAGCCCAACCGGCTCAAGACCCCCCTCGTCCGTGACGAGGGGGGCCGCCTGGTGCCGGCCTCCTGGCCCGAGGCGCTCGCCGTCGCGGCCCGGGGCCTGAGCGCCGCCCGCGGCCGCGCGGGCGTGCTCGTCGGCGGCAGGGTGACCGTCGAGGAGGCCTACGGCTACGCCAAGTTCGCCCGGATCGCGCTCGGCGGCAACGACGTCGACTTCCGCGCCCGGCCGCACTCGGCCGAGGAAGAGCGGTTCCTCGCGCACGCCGTCGCGGGCAAGGGCATCGAGATCCGCTACCGCGACCTGGAGAAGGCTCCGGCCGTGGTCCTGGTGGGCTTCGAGCCCGACGAGGAGTCGCCGATCGTCTTCCTGCGTCTGCGCAAGGCGTGGCGCAAGAAGGGCCTGCGGGTCTTCTCGGTCGCGCCGTTCGAGACCGAGGGCCTGGCCAAGATGGGCGGCACGCTGGTGCCCACGCTGCCCGGCGCCGAGACCTCGGCCGTCGAGGACCTGATCTCCGGCGCCTCGCCGGCCGCCGAGGCGGTCAGGCGGGAGGGTGCGATCATCCTCGCCGGTGAGCGGCTCGCCACCGTGCCCGGCGCGCTGTCGGCACTGGTACGGCTGGCCGAGACCACCGGCGCCCGCCTGGCGTGGATCCCGCGCCGGGCCGGTGAGCGCGGCGCGGTCGAGGCCGGAGCGCTGCCGAACCTGCTGCCCATCGGCCGCCCGATCGACGACGAGACCGCCCGCGCCGAAGTGGCCAGGGCGTGGGACGTCACCTCGCTCCCCGAGAAGCCGGGCCGCGACACCTCCGCCATGCTGGCGGCGGCGCTCGGCGGGGAGCTCGACGCCCTGGTCGTCGCCGGTGTCGACCCCTACGACCTGGCCGACCCGGAGGCCGCGCTCGCGGCCCTGGAGAACACCCCGTTCATCGTGAGCCTGGAGCAGCGCCCCAGCGCGGTCACCGACCGCGCCGACGTGGTGCTGCCGGTCGCCACGGTGGCCGAGAAGTCCGGCACGTTCGTCAACTGGGAGGGACGCGGCCGCACGTTCGAGGAGGCGCTCCCGGTTCCGGGAGTCATGAGCGACCTGCGGGTGATCTCCGCGATCGCCGACCACATGGACGTGCACCTCGGCCTGCCCGACCCCGCGACCGCCCGCCGCGAGCTCGCCTCGATCGGCGCGTGGCGCGGTCCCCGGACCGCGGCGCCGAGCGTCGTCGGCCGGCCCGTCACCGCCCCGAAGGCGGGGGAGGCGCTCCTGGCCACCTGGCACCTGCTGCTCGACGACGGCCGCCTGCAGGACGGCGAGCCGTACCTCGCGGGCACGGCCCGCGCGGGCGTGGCGCTGGTGTCGGCGGCCACCGCGGCCGAGTCCGGCGTCGCGGACGGCGACAAGATCACCGTCGCCACCGAGGGCGGCTCGCTGAGCCTGCCGGTCCTGGTCGCCGACCTGCCCGACGGGGTGGTGTGGCTGCCCTCGAACTCCGCGGGCCGTTCGGTGACCCGCGACCTGCGCGCCGCGGCCGGTGACGTTGTCAGGATCGGGAGCGCCCAGGCGGGCGAGCCCGACGCGGCGGGCGCCGTGCTCGCCGAAGGCGCCTCCGGCACGGCGGACGGCGAGTCCGCGGCTCCGGAGCCGGCCTCCGGCGCGGCCGCCCGCGAAGTGAACGAGGAGCGGTGAGCGAAATGAACACGCACCTGCTTGCGGCGGCTGCCGATCCCTCCCTTGCCGACTTCGGCAAGGACCCGCTCTGGATCAGCATCATCAAGGCCGTCGTCATCTTCATCGTCCTGATGCTGGGCGTGCTGTTCGGCGTGTGGTTCGAGCGCAAGCTCATCTCCCGCATGCAGAACCGCTACGGCCCCAACAGGGCGGGCAAGTTCGGTCTGCTGCAGTCGGTCGCCGACGGCCTGAAGATGGGCCTGAAGGAAGACCTGATGCCGCGGACCGTGGACAAGGTGATCTACTTCATCGCCCCGGTCGTCATGGCGGTCCCGGCCTTCCTGGCCTTCTCGGTCATCCCGATGGGGCCGATGGTCTCGATGTTCGGCGTCAAGACGCCGCTGCAGCTGACCGACCTGCCGGTCGCGGTGCTGCTGGTGCTGGCGATGGCCTCGATCGGCGTGTACGGCATCGTGCTCGCGGGCTGGGGATCGCGCTCGCCGTACACGATCCTGGGCGGCCTGCGGGCCAGCGCCCAGGTCGTCTCCTACGAGATCGCGATGGGCCTGTCGTTCGTCGGCGTGTTCCTGTACGCCGGGACGCTGTCCACCTCGGAGATCGTCGCCGCGCAGGCGGGCGGCAGGGCCGTCGAGCTGGGCGGCCTGACCATCCAGATGCCCTCGTGGTACATGGTCCTGCTGATCCCCTCGTTCCTGATCTACATCGTCACGATGCTGGGCGAGACCAACCGGGTCCCCTTCGACCTTCCCGAGGGCGAGGGCGAGCTGGTCGGCGGCTTCCAGACCGAGTACTCCAACTCGCTGAAGTTCGCCGTCATCATGCTCGCCGAGTACGTCAACGTCTTCGTCGTCTCGGCCGTGTCGATCACCCTGTTCATGGGCGGATGGCGGGCGCCGTTCCCGATCTCCATGTGGGAGGGCGCGAACAGCGGCTGGTGGCCGCTGCTGTGGTTCTTCCTCAAGATGGTGCTCGTCTTCGCGTTCTTCATCTGGTGCCGCGCCTCGCTGCCGCGAGTCCGCTACGACCAGCTGATGGCCCTCGGCTGGAAGGTCCTCATCCCGGTCAACCTCGGCTGGATCCTCCTGGTCGCGACCATGAAGGCCTACCAGATCCAGGGCATCAACCGGCAGCTGGTCGTCATCATGGCCGGTGTGGTGCTCCTCGGATGCTTCGCGCTGTGGTGGCGTTTCGACAACGTCCTGCAAAAGCGCAGGGAGGCCAAGGCCGCCCAGGTTGAGGCGGAGTTCGCGCACCTTGACGCCGAACCGGCCGCGGGTGGCTTCCCCGTGCCGCCACTCGACCTGCCGCACTACCACGGCGTAGCGCGCAAGGAGGTTCCCAGTGGGAGCAACTGATTGGCTGAACTCCGTCAAGGGGTTCGGCGTGACCTTCCACACGATGTTCAAGAAGGTCGAAACGGTCAACTACCCCGAGGAGAAGCGGCCCACGGCTCCGCGTTTCCACGGCCGGCACCAGCTCAACCGCTGGCCCGACGGCCTGGAGAAGTGCATCGGCTGCGAGCTCTGCGCCTGGGCCTGCCCGGCCGACGCGATCTTCGTCGAGGGAGCCGACAACACCGACGAGCAGCGGTTCTCGCCGGGTGAGCGCTACGGCCGCACCTACCAGATCAACTATCTGCGGTGCATCCTGTGCGGTCTGTGCATCGAGGCGTGCCCGACCCGCGCGCTGACCATGACCAACGAATACGAGCTCGCCGACTCGAGCCGCGAGAGCCTCATCTACACCAAGGAGATGCTCCTCGCGCCCCTCGGTCCAGGCATGGAGGCCCCGCCCCACGCCATGCGTCTCGGCGAGAGCGAAGAGGACTACTACCGGCTGGGACGCAACAATGGGTGAGACCATCACGTTCTGGGTGCTGGCGGTCGTCTCGGTCGCCGCCGCCCTCGGCCTCGTCTTCAGCCGCAGGGCCGTCTACTCGGCCCTGATGCTGGGCGTGGTCATGCTCTCCCTGGCGGTGCTCTACGCCGTCCAGGACGCCCCATTCCTCGCCGCGGTGCAGATCATCGTCTACACCGGCGCGGTCATGATGCTCTTCCTGTTCGTGCTGATGCTCGTCGGCGTGGACTCGGCGGACTCGCTGGTGGAGACCATCAAGGGACAGCGCCTCTGGGCGGCGATCGCGGGCCTGGGCTTCGCCGCCCTGCTCGCCCTGGGGGTCGGCAACACGGTGGTCGGCCCGGCGACCGGCCTGTCGGGCGCCGTCAAGCAGGCGGGCGGCAACGTGCCCAGCCTGGCCCAGCTGATCTTCACCCGATACGTCTTCGCCTTCGAGGTCACCTCGGCGCTGCTGATCACCGCCGCGCTCGGCGCGATGGTCCTGGCCCACCGCGAGCGGGTACGGCCCAAGGCCACCCAGCGCGACCTGGCCCGTGCCCGGTTCCTCGGCCCGCAGCCCTCGCCGCTGCCCGGCCCCGGCACCTACGCCCTGCACAACGCCATCGACATGCCCGGACTGCTGCCCGACGGCACGGTCTCGGCCAAGTCGGTCAACCGGGTGCTCGCCCGGCACGAGCAGGAGGACCGCATCGCCCCGACCGACCCGCGCAAGGCCGCGCTCATCCAGCAGGTCCTCGCGCAGGACGGTGTCGCGGACAGTGCCGTGGACACCGTCGTGGACGGCCACACCGCCGACCACGCCGAGCCGGAGGAACTCGCCGTACGGGACACCGTGCGGGAGGACGAGCGGGCCGTCGTGGAGGACACCGTGGTGGAGGACCCCGTGGTGGAGGACGGCGTCGTGGAGGACGGTGTCGCGGAGGACGGCGCGGCGCCGGAGACCGCCCGGGAGGGCGGCGCCAAGGAAGCGGCTCACCAGGAGGACGCCAAGTGACCACTCACTACCTGGTGCTCTCGGCGCTGCTGTTCGCGATCGGCGCCATCGGCGTGCTGACGCGGCGCAACGCGATCGTGGTGTTCATGTGCGTCGAGCTCATGCTCAACGCCTGCAACCTCGCGTTCGTCACCTTCGCCAGACAGCACGGCAACCTGGACGGCCAGATCATCGCGTTCTTCGTGATGGTGGTGGCCGCGGCCGAGGTCGTGATCGGCCTTGCCATCATCGTGACGATCTTCCGAACCCGCAGGTCCGCGTCGGTCGACGACGCCAACCTGCTGAAGTACTAAGAGGTGGCCGGTGCAATCTCCCGCTGAGATCATCCAGCACTCCGGTGGAGTGATCGGGGTCTCCTGGCTGATGATCGCGCTGCCGCTGCTCGGTGCCGCGATCCTGTTGCTGGGCGGCCGCCGTACCGACCGGTGGGGCCACTTCCTCGGCGTCGCCATGTCGCTGGCCGCCTTCGTGGTCGCCGTCCTGTCCTTCGTGGAGCTGATCGGCCTGCCCGAGGGAGAGCGTCGCAGGGCGTTCGAGCTGTACCAGTTCATCCCCGGCGTCGCCGACATGGGCGTCCTGATCGACCCGCTGTCGATCAGCTTCGCCCTGCTGATCACCGGTGTGGGTTCGCTGATCCACATCTACTCGATCGGCTACATGTCGCACGACCCCGACCGGCGCAGGTTCTTCTCCTACCTGAACCTGTTCGTGGCGGCGATGCTCCTGCTGGTGCTGTCGGACAACTACGTCGGCCTGTTCATCGGCTGGGAGGGCGTCGGCCTGGCGTCCTACCTCCTGATCGGCTTCTGGCAGTTCAAGCCCTCCGCGGCGGTCGCGGCCAAGAAGGCCTTCATCGTCAACCGCGTCGGCGACTTCGGCCTCCTGATCGCGATCTTCACGATCTGGACCACGTTCGGCTCGGTCACCTTCGGCAAGGTCTTCGGCGCGGCCGGCGAAGCCTCCCAGGGCACGCTGACCGCGATCGGCCTGCTGCTGCTCCTGGGCGCCTGCGGTAAGTCGGCCCAGCTGCCGCTGCAGTCCTGGCTTCTGGACGCGATGGAGGGCCCGACCCCGGTCTCGGCCCTCATCCACGCCGCGACCATGGTCACCGCCGGTGTCTACCTCGTCGTCCGCTCCGGCGCGATCTTCGAGGGCGCCCCGACCGCGCAGCTCGTCGTGACGATCGTCGGTGTGGCCACGCTGCTCGCCGGTGCGATCATCGGTTGCGCCAAGGACGACATCAAGAAGGGCCTGGCCGGTTCGACGATGTCGCAGATCGGCTACATGATGCTCGGCGCGGGCCTCGGCCCGGTCGGCTACGCCTTCGCCATCGCGCACCTGATCACGCACGGCTTCTTCAAGGCCAACATGTTCCTCGGCGCCGGTTCCGTCATGCACGGCATGAACGACCAGGTCGACATGCGCAAGTACGGCGGCCTGTTCTCGGTGATGAAGGTCACCGCGATCACCTTCATGATCGGTTATCTGGCGATCATCGGCTTCCCGCTGCTGTCCGGTTACTTCACCAAGGACGGCATCATCGAGACGGCGATGGAGCACAGCCAGATCCTGGGCTGGCTGGCCGTCGTCGGCGCCGGCATCACCGGCTTCTACATGTCGCGGATGGTCTTCATGACCTTCTTCGGCAAGAGGCGCTGGGACGAGGACGCCCACCCGCACGAGTCGCCCTCGGTCATGACCGTGCCGCTGATCATCCTGTCCATCGGGTCGATCTTCCTGGGTGCCTTCCTCATCCTGGGCAACCGGCTCATGCTCTTCCTCGCCCCGGCCGTCGGCCTCCCCGAGGAACTGCCCGCTTTCCACCCCTTCAGCGTCCCCGGCCTGGCCACGCTCGCGCTGGTCGCCGTCGGCGCCGCCTTCGCCTGGTCCCGCTACGGCGCCGCCGAGGTGCCCCGGGTCGCCCCGCGCGGCTCGTTCCTCACCGTGTTCGCCCGTCGTGACCTGTACGGCGACGCCCTGAACGAGGCGCTGTTCATGCGTCCCGGCCAGTGGCTGACCCGGATCGCGGTGTTCTTCGACAACCGTGGCATCGACGGCCTGGTCAACGGGCTGGCCGCGGCCATCGGCGGAACCTCCGGGCGGCTGCGTCGCATCCAGACCGGCTACGTACGGTCCTATGCGTTGTCCATCCTCTTCGGTGCCGCCCTGGTCGTCGGCGCGCTGCTCTACGTAGGGAACATGTGATGCCCTGGCTCTCGACCCTGATGGCCGTGCCCGTACTGGGCGCGGTGGGTGTCTCCCTTGTCAAGAGTGACAAGCTCGCCAAGCAGCTCGCCCTGGCGGTCTCCCTGGTCGTGCTCGTCCTGACCGCCGTCATGGCGGTCAGGTTCGACCCGGCCCTGGGCGCGGCCAAGGAGACCCGCTTCCAGTTCGCCGAGACCTACGACTGGATCCCGCGCTTCGGGGTCCACTACGGCGTCGGCGTCGACGGCATCGCCCTGGTGCTGATCGCGCTGTCGGCGATCCTCGTGCCGATCGTGATCCTGGCCTCCTGGCACGACGCGGACGGCACCGGCGCCGCGGCCCCGCCCAAGCGCTCGGTGAAGACCTACTTCGCACTGCTGCTGGTGCTGGAAGCGATGATGATCGGCGTCTTCGCGGCGACCGACGTCTTCCTCTTCTACGTCTTCTTCGAAGCCATGCTGATCCCGATGTACTTCATGATCGGGTCGTACGGCGGAGCCCAGCGGTCCTACGCGGCCGTCAAGTTCCTGCTCTACTCGCTCTTCGGCGGCCTGCTGATGCTCGTCGCGGTGATCTCGCTCTACGTGATCGCCGACAAGGGCACCTTCATGTTCCCCGAGCTGATCGGGGTCATCCAGGACCCGACCACGCAGAAGTGGCTGTTCCTCGGCTTCTTCATCGCGTTCGCGGTCAAGGCGCCGCTGTGGCCGTTCCACACCTGGCTGCCCGACGCCGCCGCGCAGGCCCCGGCGGGCGCCGCGGTTCTCCTGGTCGGCGTGCTGGACAAGGTCGGCACCTACGGCATGCTCCGCTTCTGCCTGGAGCTGTTCCCCGAGGCGTCCAAGTTCTTCACACCGCTGGTGATCGTGCTCTCGGTGATCGGCGTCGTCTACGGCGCGATCGTGGCCATCGGCCAGACCGACATGAAGCGCCTGATCGCCTACACCTCGATCTCGCACTTCGGCTTCATCGCCCTCGGCGTCTTCGCGATGACCACGGACGCGGGCGCGGGCGCCACCCTCTACATGGTCAACCACGGCTTCTCGACCGGCGCGCTGTTCCTGATCGCCGGATTCCTGATCTACCGCCGTGGTTCGAGCCAGATCGCCGACTACGGAGGCGTGCAGAAGGTCGCCCCGCTGCTGGCGGGCACCTTCCTGATCGCCGGCCTGTCGGGCCTGTCGCTGCCCGGACTGTCCACATTCGTCAGCGAGTTCATGGTCCTGCTCGGCACCTACGAGCGCTACGTCGTCCCGGCGATCATCGCCACCAGCGGTGTGGTCCTGGCGGCGGTGTACATCCTGTGGATGTACCAGCGCACGATGACCGGCCCCACGGCCGAGTCCGTCAAGACCCTCCCGGACCTCAACGCCCGGGAGAAGTGGGTGGTCGGCCCGCTGATCGCCGTGATCATCGCACTCGGCTTCTTCCCCAAGCCGGCGCTTGACATGATCAACCCGGCGGTGGACCACACCCTGTCCAATGTCCACATCTCCAACGTGCACGTCACGCCGGCCGTCGCCGAGAAGAAGGGGGCCGGGCAGTGAACGGCACCACTGTGACAACTCCGACGATCGAATACGCGCTGCTGTCCCCGATGCTGATCGTGTTCGGTGCGGCGATCATCGGGGTGCTGGTCGAGGCGTTCGCGCCCCGTTACCTGCGTAAGTCGATCCAGACGCCGCTCACGCTGCTGGCGCTGTGCGGCGCGTTCATCACGACCATCCTGGCGGCCATGAACGGCCTGCCGGAGACCGCCTCGGCCATGGGGGCGGTCGCGGTGGACGGTCCCTCCCTGTTCATCTGGGGGATCATCCTCATCCTGGCCTTCATCAGCGCGCTGCTGATCAACGACGACGAGCAGTTCGTCGCGCAGGCGGCGGCCGTACCGGGAAGCGCCGACGAGGAGAACGCGGTCCGCAGCGGGTTCGCGCAGACCGAGGTCTACCCGCTGCTGCTCTTCGCGGTCGGCGGCATGCTGCTCTTCCCGGCGGCCAACGACCTGCTGGCGATGTTCGTGGCCCTGGAGGTCATGTCCCTGCCGCTGTACCTGCTGTGCGGCCTGGCCCGCCGTCGCCGCCTGCTCTCGCAGGAGGCCTCGGTCAAGTACTTCCTGCTCGGCGCGTTCTCCTCGGCCTTCTTCCTGTACGGCATGGCCCTGCTGTACGGCTACGCGGGCTCGGTGGACCTCAAGGCCATCAGCCAGGCGCTCGGCACCGTGTCCGGGCAGCGGCCGCTGCTGCTCGTCGGCGTCGCGATGCTCGCCGTCGGCCTGCTGTTCAAGATCGGCGCCGCGCCGTTCCAGGCCTGGAAGCCCGACGTCTACCAGGGTGCCCCGACCCCGATCACCGCCCTGATGGCCTCCACCGTGCTGGTGGCGGCCTTCGGCGCCGTGCTCCGCGTCTTCTGGGTCGCCCTGGGCAACCTCGACTGGGACTGGCGCCCGGTCATGTGGGGCGTCGCGATCCTCACGATGATCGTCGGCGCGGTCCTGGCGATCACCCAGACGGACATCAAGCGCATGCTTGCCTACTCCTCGATCGCGCACGCGGGCTTCCTGCTCACCGGTGTGATCGCGACGGGCGCCGCGGAGCAGAACACCAAGGCGCTGTCGGCCATCCTGTTCTACCTGGCGGCCTACGGCTTCACCACGGTCGGCGCCTTCGCGGTCGTCACCATGGTTCGCGACGCGGGCGGCGAGGCGGGGCACTTGTCCCGTTGGGCCGGACTTGGTAAGCGAGCGCCGATTCTGGCGGGAATCTTTGCATTTTTCCTGCTGGCCTTCGCGGGCATCCCGCTGACGAGCGGCTTCTTCGGCAAGTACGCCGTGTTCACGGCCGCGGTCGGCGGAGGGGCGATTCCGCTGGTCATCGTGGGTGTGGTGAGTTCGGCGATCGCCGCGTTCTTCTACGTCCGGGTGATCGTGCTGATGTTCTTCAACGAGCCCGCTGCGGACGGCCCGACCATCGCCGCCCCCAGCGTGAGCACCTCGGCTGTGGTCGCCCTCGCGGCAGCGGCTACGGTAGTGCTGGGTGTTTTCCCGCAGCCGGTGCTCACTCTGGCGGACCAGGCTGCGTCCGCGCTGTTCATTCGTTAGAGGAGTAATGCTTCATGGCTGCGCCACCGGTTGTTGATCTTCCGTTCGTCGACGAGCGGCTGGCGCAGGACCTCGCCGACGGCCTGGCTGAGGTCGAGAAGCTGCTCCGTTCCTCGGTCGAGAGCGAGGACGCCTTCGTCACGGAGGCGTCCAAGCACCTCATCGAGGCCGGGGGCAAGCGGTTCCGGGCCATGCTCGTGCTGCTGGCCGCCCAGTTCGGCAGGCCCGAGGCCCCGGGGGTGATTCCCGGGGCCGTGGTCATCGAGCTGACCCACCTGGCGACCCTGTACCACGACGATGTCATGGACGAGGCGCCGGTCCGCAGGGGCTCCCCGTCGGCCAACGCCCGCTGGGACAACACCGTGGCCATCCTGACCGGCGACTACCTGTTCGCCCAGGCCTCGGAGATCCTCGCCGACCTGGGGCCCGACATCATCCGGATCCAGGCCCAGACGTTCTCCCGCCTGGTACGGGGCCAGATCCGCGAGACCATCGGCCCTCGCGCGGGCGAGGACCCCGTGGCCCACTACATCGACGTGCTGGCCGACAAGACCGGCTCCCTGATCGCCACCTCCGGCCGGTTCGGCGCCATGCTGAGCGGCGCGTCGCCGGAGATCGTCGCCCGGCTGACCCGGGCCTGCGAGGCCATCGGTGTCGGCTGGCAGCTCGGCGACGACCTGCTCGACGTCGCCTCCGAGTCGGTCGAGTCCGGCAAGACGCCCGGTACCGACCTGCGCGAGGGCATCCGCACCCTGCCGGTGCTGTACGTCCTGGCCTCCGACGCCCCCGAGGACGCCCGTCTGCGCGAGCTGCTGGCCGGTCCCGTGGCCGAGGAGAACGTCGAGGAAGCCCTGCGCCTGCTGCGGGCGAACCCGGCCATGGGGCGGGCCCGCGCCGAGCTGGTGGCCTGGGTCGACCGGGCCCGCGAAGACCTCTCCGGCCTTCCCGACACCCCGGCCCGCGCCGCCTACCTCGCCCTCTGCGACTACGTCATCGAGCGCTCGGGCTGAGCCGGCGTCTCCGGCGACGGCTGACGCGAAACGTGGCGCGAACGAGACGCGAACGTGGCGCGAAACGAGATGGAATGGGAAACGCGATGGTGGCCTAACGGTTGCCGCGTAAGAGTACGCCGATAAGAAATCGGCGTAAGAAGTCGCGGTGGTCCGTGAATAAAACGGTGCTGCGACCAGGAAGTCGGATACGGTGGAGAAGTAATGAACTCCGTAGTGCTGAACACAGCACGAAGCCCCGACACGTGATGACAGTCCCGGCCGGGGCTTCGTTCTGAACCGCGGGCTCAGCCGGCCGTTCGGCTAGCTGGGCCTGCGTCTGTTCAGCAGCCAGGTCACCGTGACGACGGCGACTCCTGCGACGAGGAGCCACCATCGGCCTGCTATGCGACCTGACCTGTCGTCGGTCCGCTTGGCGTGTTTCGCCATCGCTTTCCCGCCTTCCCGGACCGGTACTGCCCTTGGGGACGACCCCGGTCCGTCCAGTCGATCCCCGGGGGCTCGACTGGGCGGAGAGAAGCTGCGCGACACTCACGAACCGAGACGAAATTACCAGCGATTCCGGCGCCTGACTCGAATATGCCTTCTCAGGTCCCTCGAATTCCGTGAGACCTCGCACGAGAGACGGCAGACGAATTTCGTGGGGAGTCCCGGGAGAGGTCGTCGCGGTCCGGGCCCGCCGACGGGTGCCGGTTCGCCGGCTTCTCGGAATTCCCTCCCCGCGCATGCGCAGGCAAATATTGTATGTGCATGGAGAATCTTGGCGGGCACTGACCGAACGAGGAGGACCGGCGATGTCATGGGACAGGTTCGTGGTTCTGCACACCAGGGTGGAAGCCGACCTGGCCAAGGCGTTGCAGCGCGGGCACGGGCTGGGCCTGTCGGAGTATCGCGCGCTGGGAGAGCTGGCCCAGGTGTCCGGCGGTGAGCTGCGCATGCAGGAACTGGCTGAGGCGCTCGGCCTCAACCAGAGCTCGGTCACCCGGCTGGTCGCCCGCCTCGAACAGGCCGGTCTGACCAGGAGGGCCCTGTGCGAGGGTGACCGCAGAGGCGTCTACTCGGTCATCACCGACGCCGGTCGGGTCCGCCTGGCCGAGGCGATCCCCACCTACGAGCGTTCCCTCGACCTCGCGCTCGAACAGGCGGGAGACGACCCACTCCTGAGCCCGCTGGTCGCGGCCGTACGGGGCTCCTGATCCTCCTGACCCTCCTAGGCGGCCCGGGCGGTCGCCTAGGCGGTCACCGGCTCCGGCACCGTGCGGCGGGTCTTACGGGCGGCGCGGAGGCTGTCCCAGGTGAACAGCGACAGGGCCAGCCAGACGATGGCGAATCCGGCCCACCGGCTGGGCGGCATGACCTCGTGGGCGACGAACACGCCGACGAGGAACTGCAGCACCGGGGCGATGTACTGCAGCAGGCCGATCGTGGTGAGCGGCACCCGCAACGCCGACGCGGTGAAGCAGATCAGCGGAACGGCCGTGATGACGCCGCCCCCGGCCAGGAGGAGGGCGTGACCCGTGCCCAGGCTCCCGAAGGTGCCGGCGCCCTGTTGCTGCAGATAGACCAGGTAGCCGAGCGCGGGCAGCAGCAGAACCAGGGTCTCGATGGCCATGCTCTCCGCGGCGCCGACCCTCGCGATCTTCTTGATCAGGCCGTAGGTGCCGAAGCTCACGGCCAGCACCAGCGCGATCCACGGCGGCCTGCCGTAGTCGACGGCGAGCAGGACCACCGCCACGGATCCCAGCCCGACCGCGCCCCACTGCCAGGGCCGCAGGCGCTCCTTGAGCAGCACCACCCCGAACAGCACGCTCACCAGCGGGTTGATGAAGTAGCCGAGCGCGCTCTCGACCACGTGCCCGCTGTTGACGGCGTAGATGTAGACGCCCCAGTTGACTGTGATGACCGCCGCGGCCAGCACGAGGAGACCGAGCCGCTTCGGGGTGCGCAGCAACTCGCGGAACCAGGACCAGTGCCGTCTGACGGCCAGGATCGCGATGACGGCGACGAGGGACCACGCGACGCGGTGGGCGAGGATCTCCAGGGCTCCGGAGGGCTTCAGGAGCGGCCAGTAGAGGGGGAACAGGCCCCACATGCTGTAGGCGGCGATGCCGTACAGGACCCCGCGACGCGATTCAGGCATGACACCCATCTTTACTGCTTACCTGATTTACTACAAGTTAGTAGTCCTTCTCCAATCATTAAGTGACTCTTATGGGAACACGGGAGTGCCCGAGGTGGTTCCTACCTGGTGAGAACGTGTCAGAAGGAGGTTCGCAGCATGGGCTGGCTGTTCGGCAACAAGACTTCCATGGTCGCCCCGGAGAACGCGCTGCCGGGCCGGGCCACCCCGATGGCGGTGCCCGCACGTCACGCGGTCCTCGACGCCCCGCTGGCTCCGCCGTACCCCAAGGGAACCGAGATCGCCGACTTCGGCCTCGGCTGTTTCTGGGGCGCCGAGCGCAAGTTCTGGCAGACTCCCGGAGTGGTGTCCACCTCGGTCGGCTACGAGGGCGGCTACACCCCGAACCCGACCTACGAAGAGGTCTGCAGCGGCCAGACCGGCCACACCGAGGCCGTCCGCGTGGTCTTCGACCCCTCCCACATCTCCTACGAGGAACTGCTCCGCGTCTTCTGGGAGGCCCACGACCCCACCCAGGGCATGCGCCAGGGCAACGACGTCGGCACCCAGTACCGCTCGGCGATCTACTTCCACTCACCCGAACAGGAGAAGGCCGCCCTGGCCTCACGCGACGCCTACCAGAAGGTGCTCAACGAGGCGGGCTACGGCCAGATCACCACAGAGATCGCCCCAGCCGGCGACTACTTCTTCGCCGAGGAGTACCACCAGCAATATCTATACAAAGTACCCAACGGCTACTGCGGCATCGGCGGCACTGGAGTCTCGTGTCCTGTTGGCCTGACCTCCGGCGACGCGTAGACCTGCGGAGATAGTCGATTCCTGGCCCAGGATCGCCCGGTTCACCCGGTGTCGATCTTGGGCCAGAGCCGTTTCCGGCGAGGAGTTTCATCACACAGTTGAAGACGAGCCGCCTTCGGCGTCTCGCCGCGCGTCAGGCGGTGGCCGTCCACTTGATGGTCCACGGCGATGGCCGCCGCTGAGCCGGGGCTCGCGCCATCGGGACGACGAAGGCCCATGGGGCGTTGACTTTGTCGCAAGATATGACGCAATATGTTGCTACAAAGATTGCGACAAAAGGAGGCGCTATGACCCGTGAGCCGTTACCGGACGCCGGCCCGCCGGCGCGTGCGGCCGATCTGCGACTGGCGGGCGAGTGGCTGGCCCGGCACGACCTGGCCGACGCCCGCCCGACCCCGCTGCTGGCCAGTCGGCTGGCGGTCCGCAGCCGCGCCCGCCTCGCCGCTCACGTCATCCTGGCCGTGCTGATCCTCGCGAGCGCGCTCGCCGCCACTTCCGCCTTCGGCGGCCTCCCGCCGCATCGCCCGCTGCCGCTGCTGGCCCTGACCGCGCTGGTGGCCGGGCTGTTGCTGGCACAGTCGCTGCTCGACCGGTGGGTGCGACGCGTCGACCAGCGGGCGGGCGCGACGCTGTCGCGCAGGGCCGCCCATCTGGTCCAGCCCGGCTGGCGGGCCGTGCTCGGCCGGCCGTACGCCGTCTTTGCGGTCGCCACGTTCGCCGGTGCGATGGTGCTGGTCGGGAGCGCACTGGCCGTTCCCGACCCCACCGTGCGGCAGCTGGCCGTCGTTCTGCTGATCGGCCTGCTCGGTGTGACGGCCATCATCGCCGTGCAGCTGCGTCACCTGCTCAGGTGCCCGGTCGTGGCGGAGGACGAGGAGTCGCTGACCGCCGACGTCATCATGCGCGTCGAGGACGCCCGCGACCTCACCACGCCGAACGTGCAGTGGTCGCTGCCCATGGTGCTGCTGTTCGGCACCGCGCCCGGCTGGTGGAGCGCCGCTGCGGTCGCCTACCTGATCCTGGGCCTGATCGCGATCGTCGCGCTCCGTGCCAGGACGCCGTCGAGCGCGACGGTGGCCCGGCGGGTCATGAGCGTCCGATGATCGTCATCGACGCGGCCTCGCCGGTGCCGCCGTTCGAGCAGCTGCGGGCCCAGCTCGCCCGGCAGATCCAGGACCGCACGCTGGCCGTGGGCGCCCGGTTGCCGACCATCCGCCACCTCGCGGCCGACCTCGGCCTGGCCGTCAACACGGTCGGCCGGGCCTACCGGGAGCTGGAGGAGGCCGGGTTGATCGAGACGCGCGGGCGGGCGGGCTCGTTCGTGTCGGCCGCCGGTGAGGAGGGCCGGGAGCGAGCTCGCCGGGCCGCCGCCGACTACGCGGCCGTGATCGCCAGCGTCGGCATCGACGCGGGCGAGGCGATCCGCATCGTACAGGCGGCTCTGACGTCCGGCGCGGCAGCACCGGCCTCGTCATGACCGCGACCCGGCCGCAGGATCACGTCGCCGGGCGCGCGACGCCGGCGTAGCGGCCGATCAGGCGGCCCCTGTCCCCTTTGAGGCCGGGTCCTGGCACACCGTCTCCGGCTGTCGGCCGCCCTGACGAGGACAAGTTCGATTCCGGATCGTCCCACCGTCCTCGCAGGATGGTGGCAGTCGTGACCTTCTCCCACCGGCGACGCAGCCGGTCGCGCGCTGGATGCAGAGTTCCTGCCGGGTCCTCCTCGCGGGGCCCGGTCGTCAACCGACGGCACCGCATGGTCGCTTCACCCCTCGTGCTCGTGCCCTGCATATCGGCATGGCCGAAGGGGAGTTAATGGTATGGCTGGAACCATGATCTTCTTGAGTCGGGTCCTCCGAGTCGTCATGCTCACTCTTCTGATCATTCAGATCACCGTTGTCACCGCTCCCCACTCGGCGGTGGCCGACGCGCGCAAACGGCCACAGGTCGATGCTGCGGCACCGGCTCGCCGCATGCTGGCCCGGCTGAAAGTCGCCAGGCCGCTGTCGATCCGTGGTTACAGCCATCGACGGTTCCAGCCCCGGTGGGCGCACCACAGGGGTAGGTGCGACGTGCGGGAGACGGTCCTTGCTCGTAGCGGGCAGGGCGTGCGCAGAAACGCGGCCTGTCACCCTGTAAAGGGTGTTTGGTACAGCGTGTACGACGGCAAGTCGCTGAGGAGTGCGCAACAGATCGACGTCGACCATGTCGTGCCGTTGGCGTACGCCTGGCGCTCCGGTGCCAGAAGATGGAGCCAGGCGCGGAGGCGCGCCTTCGCCAACGATCTCACTCGCCCCGAGCTGGTAGCGGTCAGCCACTCCGCCAACATCGCGAAGGGAGGCCAAGGGCCGCAGAGCTGGCGTCCGTCGCGCCGCGGTTACTGGTGCCGTTATGCGAGTTCGTGGATCACTGTGAAGTATCACTACCGGCTTTTCGTGACCCGGAAGGAGAAAGCAGCCCTGCTCAACATGCTCCGCACCTGCCGGAGGTAATGATTGACACACCGGCCGACGACTCGCGCCGCACGAGAGAAGGTCTCCCCCTGGAACGGCGACCCCTGTGAGGGGCCGCCGAGAGGATTTCACGACCTCTACACGAAGATCGCCCCTCCGGCTGCCGCACCGAACCCGCGAGAGAACAAGTGCTGCGGGCTGAGCGGTACCGGTGTCTCCTGTCCGGTCGGTCTGACGTTCGGTGACGTCTGATGACCATGTCTTGATCCACAGTGGGTGGATCAAGGGAGGGGAACGCGAGGATTTTCTCCGAACGACGCACGTCGTCGCGGACGGCTTCGGTGTCCCAGCCTGCGGTGCGCAGCAGGCGCTGCATGGCCTACGGGCCGGATGGTCCGGCGTGTTCTCGCGGTCGTCGTCCGCCCCCTCCGGCGTGAAACGGTCGCGCGTCCTGCAGCAAGATCCAAGCCGTTTGCAATCGCGGCCCGGAATCCTACTGCCGTGAATCACACCGGGCTGTCACGGAGAAGTGTGATGCGCGGGGACAGGAGAGCGCCGGTGCGGTTCATGTCGGGGAATCGCAAGGACCGCAGGGCATCCGGCAAGCTGCCGCGATCCCATTGCTCCTTCTGATGATGCGAGCACCGGCAGGCGATCGACCGGGTCGGGCTTCGGCGGTGCAGGCCCTCGAACGGGAGTGTGACGGCGGCCCTTGAACGAGATGAGAAGGAGACAGCGGACATGAGCACCGTGCCATTGTTCGGAATCGTGATCGGAGCGGTGTTCATCGCGACCAGCATCCGTGTCATCACCGTCGGGCAGTGGCTGCTGCGGCACGGGACGCGGGTGCCGGGCGTCGTCGTGGGACTGCGCCGGTCCGGCGGCGGCAAGGGCGTGTACTACCCCACACTGCGCTTCCAGACGGTGCAGGGCTCCGTGGTGGAGACCGAGTCGGATCTGGGCTCCAACCCGTCGCCAGTCCGTCCGGGCCAGCAGGTCATGGTGGTCTACGACCCCGCGCGACCCCAGCGTGTCCGTCTGGACGGGGCGGGCGGCAGCGGTGTGCTTCACGGCGTGCTGTTCCTGATCGTCGGGGCGGTCGTCCTGGTGGTCTCCCTGTTTTTCGCGGTCAGTTCCTGGTTGTGAGGACGGGAGCGGACATCACCGGCATCCGTTCGGGCCGATGAGTTTTCGCGGCATGGCGCCTCCGTATCTGTAGACGGACCGGAATGACGCGGGCTGCGCAGGTCGCATCCACGGAGATCAGGAGGTGTCGTTCAGATGGGCGAGACGCATGTGGTGCGGTACACGACCCGGGCCGACGCGGCGGCGGAGAATCAGCGGCTGGTGGAGCGGATGTTCCTGTCAAACCCGCATTAGCCCAGACCTACTGCCGGAAGTGAATCGCTGCCACCGGCAATATCTGTACAAAGTACCCAACGGCTACTGCGGTACCGGCGGCACCAACGTCAAGCCGGGTGACCCATCTCAGCGGGGCGCCTGCCAGACGGGCCTGCTCCCGGCTGAGGAGTAACGTCGAACTTCGCTCGTACGGGTTCACGCCCGGCTTCCGGGAGTGAACCCGTATCCGTCTCACGACTTCGTCGCCCTTCCGCTGATCCGGGTGGGTCGGTGCCGAAGAGCCGGCTGGATGCCCTGTGCGGTGTGGCGTTGTTCGCCTTCTTCGCCGGGATGGCGGGTCAGGGTTCCGCGTGCCGGTCGAGGCCGAGCGTGGCTATGAGGTCCTCGTGGAGCTCGAACCAGACACGATGGCAGGAGTCCACGTCGGTGCGGTCGACCCAGGCGCCCTCCCCGGCTCGTGCGCGCGCCAGGGCCGTGGTGAATCGCGTGTCGTATCCGCGGAACCGCGTGAGGACGCGACCGAGCCGGTCTGCGAGCGGCGTGAGCGCCCGGTCGATGCAGGCGAGCTCGTGGAGCACTCCGGCGTCCCAGGTGGGATCGGAGTGGTCGTTGGCGGCGAGCCGATCGTCGGCGGTGGGCCGGAGTTGCCAGTCGGTGCAGGCTTGTAGCAGGAGAGCGTTCAGCGGGAGGAACTTGCGGTAGACCTCTCGGACCTCGTCGGCGGCGCCGGTGAGTGTGAGCTCGGCCGCGAGCCGGCGCTCGTTCTCGGCCCGGCCCGGTTCGGTCAACGACCAGCCTCCGGTGCCGGCGAAGGAGGTGTGCTCGACCCAGCCACGTGTCTCGGCGTCGCGTAGCACCTCTTTCGTCGTGGCCGCATCGAGACCGTACCGATGAGCGATCACCGGGGTGTCCGCGAAACCGGTGATGCGCACGGCGTGCAGGACCAGGAGGCCGTGCGTGGAGTCGCGCGTCACGAGTCGGCGTCCTGTCGTGCCGTCAGGCGGGTGTAGTGCTGCTGGCATGCCTGCGGGGAGTTGAACCCCATCACGTGCGCCATCTGTGCCCAGGTCAGACCTGCGCTCCGGGCGATGAACAGCAGGGCGGATTCGAGTCCTTCGACCTCGGCTCGTGCGGCGGGCAGGAGGGCGAGCGCGCTCAGGATGTCCTCCGGGGCCAGGTCGGCGTTGCGCCAGACGGCGAACTGTACGAGGTCGACCGCCGACGGCGGGGCGGGCGGAGGGCGCCACGGACGGGCGTCAAGCTCATCCGCGCCCAGGTCGAGAAGACGCTCACGCGCGTCCCGCTCCCATTGGGCCTGGACATGGTCGGCGCGCGTGCCGGGGGCGATGTCGTTCTTGCGTTGCATGCGTCTCAGAATGCACAATCAATAAATTGTTGTCAATCTTCTGTTGAAAGGTGGAGTGTATGATCGTACCCCTTGGGGAGGCCGTCGCCGACACCTGCGGGGGCAAGGCCGGTGCGCTCGGCGCGTTGCTCCGTGCGGGTCTGCCGGTTCCTGACGGCTTCGTCGTCTCGTTCGCCGCCTACCTCGCCGCTGTCCACGACCTGGACCTCGGACGGTTCGCCGACGAGTCGGACGATGTCGACGCGGCGCGGCAGACGATTGAGGCCCGCCCGGTCCAGGCCGCCGTGATCGATGCGCTGGGACGCGCACTGGACGAGCTCGGTGATCCGCCCGTGGCAGTAAGATCATCGGCAGCGAAGGAGGACACCGGTCAGGCATCGGCTGCCGGTCAGCACGAGAGCTTCCTCGCCGTGCACGGACTCGGTGAGGTCGCCAAAGCCGTACGTGCCTGCTGGGCCTCGCTGTTCTCCCCGCGTGCCATCGCCTACCGGGCCGCCTCCGGCTGCGACGACCAACCGTCCGACGATCTTTTGATGGCCGTCATCGTCCAACGCCACCTGGACGCCGAGGTATCCGGGATCATGTTCACCCCTGCGGGCCCGAACGCCGCGACCCGGATCGAGGCGTCCTGGGGCCTCGGCCCCAGCGTCGTCGAGGGCAAGGTCACCCCTGACGCCTACCTGGTCTCCGAGGACGGGTCGGTCACCCGCACCGTCGCAGACAAACAGAAGCGCCTTGACCGGCGCGGCACGCAGCTCGTCGTCCGCGACGTGCCCGTCGCCACCCGGAACCAGCCGACGGTCGACGACGAGACCGCCGCGCAGCTGGCCAAGCTGGGCGAACAGATCGCTGCCGTACTCGGTGGCCCGCAGGACATCGAGTGGGCGATCGCCGACGGCTGCACCTGGGTTCTGCAAGCACGGCCGGTCACCGCCGTACCCCCACCACCGGTACCTCCTTCCGGCGCCTCGGGCATCACAGCCGCCGGACTCACCGGAATGCCGGGTAGCCGCGGGACCGTGACCGGCACCGCGAGGATCGTTCGTGGTTTCGGCGACTTCGCGCGCGTGCGCCCGGGCGACATCCTCGTCTGCCCCTTCACCGACCCTGCCTGGACGCCGCTGCTACGCATCGCCGCCGGCGTCGTCACCGAAACCGGAGGCGTACTCTCCCACGCCGCGATTGTCGCTCGAGAGCACGGCATCCCCGCCGTCCTGGGCATCCCGAACGCGACGAGCAGGCTCCGCGACGGCACCGTCATCACCGTCGACGGCACCACCGGCACCGTCACGGCGACAGACGCGTGATTGATCACTTCCGTCCCTGGCCGCGCGCCGCCAAGCCGACCCCTCCGAGCATCCCGCCGCTGAACCCCCACGTACCGACCGGAAGGAGACGGGGAACGGCCTGCGCAGGCTCCCGCCCCTGACCACACATGACAATTCGACGTCTCTACCTTGCACGCCACGGCGCGGCCGACGCGTTTGGGAAACTCACCGATATCGGGCGTCGGCAGGCGGATCTGCTGGGCGAACGGCTCGCCGGCGTACCGGTCGACGCCGTGTGGCACTCTCCGCTACCACGTGCCATGGCAAGCGCGCACGAACTCGCCCGTTATCTACCGAACGTGCCCGTGACCGAGGCCGCCGAACTCGTCGACCACGTGCCCTACGTTCCCAGCGCGGCCGAAATGCCCCCGTCCTGGGCCGGCTTCTTCGACGGCTACGACGACGCCGAGGCGGCCTCGGGCCAGAGGCTCGCCGAGAGCCTGGTCGCCCGGTTCGCGAAGGTCCCCGACAGGACCGCGAAAGGGACCCGGCTCCACACACACGAGGTCCTGGTGACACACGCCTACCCGATCGCGTGGCTGGTACGGCACGCACTGGACGCGCCGCCATCCCGGTGGCTCGGGTTGAACAGCGCCAACACCGCACTGACGGTCATCGAGTACCGCAACGGCCTGCCGCCCACGATCGTGATGTTCAACGACATGAGCCACCTCCCGCCCGACCTACGCTGGACCGGATTCCCCGAAGGCATCAGGCCGTGAGGTAGCTCCCACTGCCCGTACGCGCCTCCCTCGGCTACGTGACGCGAACCGCTGATTCTTCGAGACCCCTGTGGGCCGGTCCTGTGTCAGGCCTGCTCCGGGGGTTCGTTGCCTGGGCGTGAGCCGTACCGTCTGTGCGGTTTCGCCGGCACCTTTTCGCCGATCCAGTCGATCCAGGTGAGTCGGCGAAGCACTGATCACATTCGGTCAGGAGTTCCAGGCCGGGCAGGCTCAGCGGAACGTGCGCCGGTATGTGTGAGGGCTGACGCCTGTGACCCGCTTGAAGCGATCGCGGAAGGCGGTGGAGGAGGCGAAACCGACCTGGGCGCCGATGCGTTCGACGGTGTGGCCGGTGGTTTCCAGCAGCATGCCCTGCGCGCGCTCCAACACGGAACGAAGCGGGAGGCCGCTTCATGGCGATCCCCGAGAAAGGATCACGGCTCGGGCTCCGTCGACGCTGCGGCGGCGGGTCCAAGCGGGATTTGTGTCAAGGAGTTGCCACAAGTTGTCGGATCGGACAGGATTTGTATCATCTGGTTGCTACAAAGGAGCTGGCATGGGTCCTGTGATCCCCCTTACCCTGGCGGTGCTGCTGGTGCCGGTCGCCGCACTCCTTGCTGTACTGATATCGCTGAACCGCGTGGTCTCAGTGCTGGCCGGCGGCGATCTGTCTGTGCTGCGCGTAACCACGACACGGCTCCTCTGGGCGCGGCTTGGCGGGCTGGTGGTCGGCCTCGCGGCCTCCTGGCTCGTGTTGAGCTGGGACGGCCTCGGACGGGGGCCGATGCTGGCCGCCCCCGCCCTGGGCATCGGCCTGCTGCTGGGCACGTTGGCGGGAGAGCTCGCCGCGCCACGTCCCCACGGGCCGATCCGGGGTGCGTCACTGGAGATCAGAAGGGCGCGTGACTATCTGCCCGGGTTCTCGGCGCGGCTGGCCGGCGCCCTCTCGCTGGTGACCGTCCTGCTGCTGTCCGCCACCTCCGTCACGGCGAGCGCCGACGACCTGGGGCGTGCAGGGCGGGAACTGGCCATGACCAGCCCCGACGGCAGCGTGCGCAGCGTGACCGGTCCGTGGCCCGGCTGGTTCTACGCGTGGCCCATGCTGGCCGTGCTCGCGACCGCGTTTCTACTCTCCGCGTTGGTGGTGCATCGCGTCGTGCAGCGTGGACGCCCGGGTCTCGACGCGGCGGCGAGAGCCGTGGACGACGTGCAGCGCGCCCATACCGCCCGCGTGGTCACCGCGGCCTACGGCCTCTGCGTGGCCCTGCCGCTGACCGGTGTCGTGGTCTTCGCCGCGGAAGCCCTCTTCAGACAGAGCGATTTCGCCGGCTGGGCCGCGCCCGCGGCGTTCGCCCTCCTGGGGATCGCGGTCTTCGCCGCGGGCTCCGCCATCTGGTACCTGGCCGAGTTGCTCTCCCGGCCGATGATCAGAGCCTCATGATCGAGGTCGATGTCACCAGCCCCTCACCGCCGTACGAGCAGATCCGGGCGCGGTTCGCAGAGCTGATCAGGTGCGGGGTGCTGGCCGTCGGCACCCGGCTCCCTCCGGTTCGCCAGCTCGCCGCCGACCTTGGCCTGGCGGCGGGTACGGTGGCGCGGGCGTACAAGGAGCTGGAGCAAGCCGGATATGTCACCGGAAAACGCGGCGGCGGCACCCGGGTTCTGCTGCAATCCGAACCTCGGACGGCGCGAGCGGAGCTGATCAGGGGCCACGCCCGCGCCTACCTCGCCGAGGTGATCCGCCTTGGTGGATCCGCTGAGGAAGCGATCGCCGCCCTGTCCGACGCGGCCGCGGCCCACCACCCAGGCGAGGTCGCGGACCGTGAGCGGCTCGATCTCCCTGGGGCGGGGATGTCATAGGGAGCTGGTGGAGACCGTCGCGTAGCGGGGGCGGCCTTTCGGGCTGCGGTGCTCACGCGGGCCGCCGGGCGGGTGCGATACGCGGGTGGCCACCGGCCGGCCGGGGTGGTTCTGCCGGACCACCCCGGTCGCCGGACCACCCCGGTCGCCGGACCACCTCGGTCGCCGGACCCCCTTCCCGCGGGGCCGCCGCGGGGTCAGGCGCAGTTCCAGCGGATGCCCTGCCACTGGCCGCCCCAGCGCGTCCACTGCCAGGTGTAGGAGTGGCGGTCGGTGAGGACCGTGCAACGGGGGTCGGGCCCGCGCCGCTTGACCTGGAAGGAGATCGTGTAGCCGCAGTTGTTGGTGACCCTGACGCTCTGCGTGACCCGGCCGGTCCAGTGCTCGACCTTGGCGCACCCCATGGCGGCGCCGCTGAAGGCCGTCTGCGCGAGGGCCGCCTGCGAGTGAACCGTCTGCGCGGAGGCCGCCTGTGCAGGAGCCGCCTGTGCGGGGGCCGTGCTGAGGGCGCCGAGCGAAAGGGCCCCGGCCACGATTGCGGTGCTGAGTTTGATCATGTTGTTCATGTCTTCCTCCCTGTTCGATTGGTACGGGAGGAAGGTAGGCCGGGGCGTGTTGAGAATTTGTTGAGGATTCGTCAGGTCCCGGAGCCGCCCTGCGGGAGGTGTCCTTCCCGATCGCCGCGCCGTCCGGTGGCAGGCGTGCCGGTGCGGGCACCGTGGAAGCTTCCCGGTGGCGGGTGAAAGCGTGGCGGCCGACTCAACGGCTCGGTGATCCACCGGGGGAGACAGTTCGTTCTACGAATTGTAAGGCATTTGAATGTTACCCTGAACGCGTGGGAAAGCGTGATGATGGACAGATCGGAGCGGTGGCCGCGCTGGTGCGGTCCGCGTTCCTGGTGAACGCCGTGTACACCGAGTCCGCCAGGGAGTACGGCCTCACCTCGCAGCAGGGGCAGTTGCTGTGCGTGCTGATGGCGCAGCCGTACGGCATGAGCGAGCTGGGCGCGATGCTGGGGCTGGCCAAGTCGAGCCTCACCGGCCTGGTGGACCGCACCGAGCGCAACGGCCTGGTCCGGCGCACGCCGGATCCGCAGGACTCGCGTGCGGTGCGGATCGCGCTCACCAGGAAGGGGGGCGGGCTCGCGGAGGAGTTCTATGCCGAGACCTGCAGGCGGGTCGAGAACCTGACGGCGGGGCTCGCCGACGCCGACCGTGACACGCTCGCCGGCCTGCTCGGCCGCGTCGTGCTGGACAACAAGGTCCCCGTGGTCTTTCTGGAGCCCGGCGAGGGGGCGCACTCCGAACACGGGCGTTGAAATCACCCCGGGTTGCAGTTCGTGACACGAACTAATATGGTTCGTGTCACGAACTCAAGCTCTTTTGTTGATCGGGGTGTGCATCATGGGTCGTACGGTTGTGGTCATCGGCGGCGGTTACGGGGGGTCGGCACTCGCCAAGGCACTGGCCGCCGAGGCCGAGGTCGTCCTCATCGATCCCCGGGACGCGTTCGTCAACACGGCGGGGTCGCTGCGGACGCTGACCCGGCCCGACTGGGGGAGCAACATGTTCTTCCCCTACGCCGGGTTCCTGACCGGGGGCACGGTGATCCGCGACCGTGCGGTTTCCGTGGATTCCGGCGGCGTCACCCTGGCCTCGGGTGAGCGGATCGAGGCGGCCTATCTGGTTCTGGCCACTGGGTCCAGCTACGCCTACCCGGCCAAGCCCACCGCCGACTCCACCGGGCAGATCTTGGACGATCTCCGCCTGACCCACAAGGAGCTGGCCGGTGCCGAGCGGGTGCTGGTCCTGGGCGCGGGGCCGGTCGGTCTGGAGCTGGCCGGGGAGATCAAGGAGGTCTGGCCGCACAAGCATGTGACCATCGTCGACCCGGCCGAGCGGTTGCTGCCCGCGTTCGAGCCGGAGCTGCGTCATGACCTGCACCGCCAGCTCGACGAGCTCGGCGTCCACCTGCGGCTGGGCACCGATCTGACCGCGCCGCCGACCACCGGGCCCGGCCAGGCCGAGACCTTCACCGTCACCACCGTCGGCGGGGAGGAGATCACCGCCGACATCTGGTTCCGTGCCTACGGTGTGCGCGTCAACAGCGACTACCTCGCCGACGGCCGGCTCACCGCCCGCACCCCGCAGGGGCAGGTCCCGGTCACCGAGACGCTCAACGTCCGCGGATACGACCACGTCTACGCGATCGGCGACATCACCGACGTCCCCGAGAGCAAGAGGGCCGGGAACGCCATGCAGCACGCCGAGGTGGTGGCGCGCAACATCATCGCCCAACTGCACGGCGAGCGGCCCACGGCCACCTACCTGCCCCAGCCCCACCCCATGATCCTGCTCCCGCTGGGACCGCGTGGCGGGGTCGGCCAGCTGCCCACCCCCGACGGTCCGGCGGTCGTCCCGGCGGAGACGGTGTCGGCGTACAAGGGCGCCGACCTGTTCACCGGCCGCTTCACCGAACAGTTCGGGTCCCCCTGAAGGGGGCATATGTGAGACACCCCCACCCTGGCCACGCCGGCCGCTCCGTGTCCCGGCTCGTCCTGGGCACCGTCCGCGACCGATGAACCGCCGGGCCGAGCCGGAGGTGCTGCCCGCCGCGTTCCCGCCGTCCGCGCCGAACGGGGCCGAACCCGCACCCGAGGCGTACGTCTGGTGATCAGGAAACGACCAGGAACTTCGAAAGGAAAGGCAGAACCTTGTCCGGACATGACGTCGTCTTCGGCTTCGGCGCGCACAGCGGCATCGACGAGGCCCCGGAGCTGCTGCGCATGGTTCAGCAGGCCGACAGTGACGGGCTCGACCTCTTCTCGCTGTCGGACCATCCCTACCTCGGCGAACGGCTGGACGCCTACGCCGCACTCGGCTTCATCCTCGGACGTACGCGGCACATCGCCGGCCTCGTCAACGTCACCAACCTGCCGACCCGGCCCGCTCCCATGCTGGCCAGGACCGCGACGTCGCTGTCGGCGCTGTCCGGCGGTCGCGTCGTGCTCGGCATGGGCGCGGGCGGGTTGTGGGACCGGATCTCCGGCATGGGCGTGCCCCGGCTGTCGCCAGGTGCTGCCGTGGACGCCTTCGAGGAGGCGATCGTCCTGATCAAGAAGCTGTCGGGCGGTGGACCGCCGGTCACCTACCAGGGCCGTCACTACCAGGTGCACCGGATCGAACCCGCTCCCGTGGCCGCGCCTCCCGTGTGGACGGGATCGAACGGACCGAAATCCCTGGCCGCCACCGGCAGAGTGGCCGACGGCTGGATTCCCGGCCACGCGGCGGACTGGCTCAGCGAGCGCTACCGGACCTCGCGGCCGGTCATCGACGAGGCGGCGACGGCCGCGGGCCGGGATCCGCGCGAGATCCGTACGGTCTACAACTTCCCCGGCCGCATCACCGACCGGCCACTGCCCGCCACCCGTGACCACGATGGCCGATGGGTTGGCGGCTCGGTCGGCCAGTGGGTCGAGGAACTGACCGGAGCCGTGCTGGAGCACGACGCGTCGGGCTTCGTCCTCTTCTCGGCCGATCAAGACGCCCCGGACCTCGTCACCCTCGGCCGCTGGGCCAGGGAGATCGTCCCGGCCGTACGCGAAGCGATCACGAAGGAGAACGGCTGAGGCCGGTCTCTCGTCACTCCGTTCCCGGTCGTCCTGGTCACCCGTGACACGCGATCCATGCCCGGTGAACCAAGAGCCGGGAACACCGGCGGGTGACGCGCTCCAGAAAGGCCGCGGGACCGGCTTGATGGTGCGCCGTACTGAGGAACCGGAGCCAAAGGCGGGGCGTTCCTCTTGTAGCTCATGCACCCATCCGCCCCGCTTGCCCATGCCGAGGAGCAGAGATGGTCGATCCGAGTGTCGCCTATCGGTTGGAGATCGTTAGGTGGCACATATCGCGTACTGAAGCTCAGCGATCCGGACTGTGGACTCGTGCGGCAGCGGTTCTGAGCGCCAACACTTTGGTGATCGCCGGTGCCGCGCTGATGTTGACTCTCGGAACCAGATCATCGGGCGGCAGTCTGATCGCCGCGTTGGTGGCGCTTGTTTTCGTTCTCGTCTCGACCTTTGAGGTCATGCGCCTGATCGCAGCCGTCAGAGAGTGGGGTAGAAGCTTTCCAGCGGCGGACTCTCCAACGCCTCTGATCTTTTGCATGTCGGATACGGTACAGGCCTTGGAGACGTTCGCCGGCTTTCGGAAGATCGTTGAAGCCTGGACGCCGGAAAAAGAGCTGGCTGCAGGAATATCGGAGCTGTGGAGGCTCAGCGTGCTCCACAGAAACCGCATATATCAGCTTAGGCGGGCGGCTCGTTGGCTCATATTGAGCATAGTTTCCCTGGTGATCTCCGGGGCTCTCGCCGTGCTCGCCTTATGGCCCGGCTTCTAGATCCGGCCAAGGCCGGGAACCGGCCACACGCTTTCAGTCAGATGTGCCCGCGATGGTGCCGGCGCGAGGCCTTCGCGATGTTTCCGGTGACGCATTTCGCCGCGTTTCATCGCGTGGCTCACGACGGGTTCAGGTGTCCGCCGGGAAATCATGGGCGACCGCGATCAGGGCGTCCGGCTGTATCCGGGCGATGGCGTTCAGGCTGATCGTCCACAAACTCTCACACAGTGCCCACGCCACGAGACGCCGGGCGTGAACGGGCTCCACGAACTCGGCCAGCCCGACCAGGGCCAGGGCCCGATCACGGCGGCCGGGAATGGATCGGGCGAAGGTTTCGGCCCGGTCGAGATCGCCGGACTCCGCCATTACGACCACCAGCCTTGCCGAGGCTGAGACGTACCCATGGAGCTCGTCGGCGGCTCGATCGAGGGTTTCGGCGCGGTCGAAGTCGCCGGCCTCCGCCACCGCGACCGCCAGCTCGGTCAGAGCCGCCGCCTGCTGGTCGTAGGAGTCGGTGGCGGATCGGCTGTGGGGCTCGGCCTCTTCGATGAGCCGGCGCGCCCGGTCGAGGTCGCCGGACTTCGCCGCCGCGGCCGCCAGCCCGGCCAGAGCCTGGGCTCGCTCGTGGGCGACGGTGATGGATCGGGTGAGCTCTTCGGCATGATCGAAGTCACCGAGTTTCACCACCGCGGCCGTCAGCTCGCCCAGGGCTGTGGCCTGATCACGAGAGTCGGTAATGGCGCGGATGAGGGGCTCGGCTGTTTCGGTGAGCCGGCGCGCCCGGTCGAGGTCGCCCGACTCCGCCACCGTGGTCGCCAGCCCGGCCAGGGCTCTGACCTGTCGGCCGGGGTCGGTGATGGACCGTGCGAGCCTTTCGGCGCGGTCGCGGTCGCCGATTTTCGCCACCGTGGGCGTCAGCTCGGCCAACATCGAGGCCTGTCCAGAGTGGTCGGTGATGGATCGTGCGATGCTCTCGGCTGTTTCGGCGAGCAGGCGTGCCCGGTCGGGGTCGGCGAGCTCCGCCGCCGCGGTCGCCAGCTCGGCCAGAGCCAGGCTCCGCTGGTAGAGGTTGGCGATGGATCCTGTGAGGGCCTCGGCTGTTTCGGTGAGCCGGCGCGCCTGGTCGAGATCACCGAGTTTCGCCACCGTGGTCGCCAGCTCGGTCAGAGCCCAGGATCGCTGGTAGGGGTCGGTGATGGACTGCGCGAGGGTCTCGGTCTCCTCTGCGAGCCGGTGTGCGCGGTCGGAGTCGCCGGACTCCGCCGCCGTGGTCGCCAGGCTGGTCAGGGCTCTGGCCTGTGACTTGGGGTCGGTGATGGATCGGATGAGGGTCTCGGCTCGGTCGGGGTCGCCGGACTCCGTCACCGTGGTCGCCAGGCCGGCCAGGGCTCTGGCCTGTGACTTGGGGTCGGTGATGGATCGGATGAGGGTCTCGGCACGGTCGGGGTCGCCGGACTCCGCCACCGCGGCCGCCAACTCGGCCAGAGCCCAGGCCTGTTGATCGGGATAAGTGGCGGACCGTGCGATTGTTTCGGCGCGGTCGAGGTCGCCGGCCTCCGCCGCCGTGGTCACCAGCCCGGCCAGAGCCCAGGATCGCTGGGAGGGGTCGGTGATGGACTGCGCGAGGGTCTCGGTCTCCTCGGCGAGCCGGTGTGCGCGGTCGAGGTCGCCGAGCTCCGCCGCCGTGGTCGCCAGCCCGGCCAGAACCGAGGATCGGTCGTAGGGGTCGAGGACAGATCGTGTGAGAATCTCCGCCTGCTCGGCGAGTCGGCGAGAGCGGTCCAGGTCACCGGCTTTCGCCGCGGGAATCGCCAGCCACCCCAGGACGGCGGCCTGCTCGGAGGGGTCGGTGATGGAACATGCGATTGTTTCGGCGCGGTCGAGATCGCCGAACCGCGCTGCCAGGGTCGCCAGCTCGGCCAGGGCTCCGGCATGCCACCTGGGGTCGCTGATGGCCCATACGAAGGTCTCGAGCGTTTCGGCGAGTTGACGTGCTCGACCGAGGTCACCGGACTGTTTCACCGCGGTCGCCAACGCGGCCAGAGCCTCGACCTGTGTCACGGGATCGGTGATGGTCCGTGCGAGGGTCTCTGTCTCGTCGGCGAGTCGGCGTGCCCGGTCGAGGTCGCCGGACTCCGCCACGGTGACCACCAGCCCGGCCAGAGCGCTGACCTGTCGAGAGGAGGAGGTGATGGATCGCGCGAGTGCTTCGGCACGGCCGGTGTGTCCGAGCCTGGCCCATACCGTAGGCAGTTCGGCGGGAACGTTGTCATTGCGGTCGGTCAACCGGGCACGAGCGATGGCCAGGCGCAGCAGCTTCAACAGGTCCGGGGCGGCCTGGTCGCGGATCACGTGCTGAATCGTGGTGATCTCGGTGAGAGCCCCGGCGTCACCACCGGTGACGTCCAGCATTCGATCATGACGAGCCCGGTCGGCGGCGATGACGGCCATCCGGTCGTGATCGTTCGTGCTCTGCAGGAGGCGGTAGTACCCGCGCAGAAGATACCCGGGGGTTCCCGGAGGCCAGCCGCGATCACGGTAACCGTCGGCCCAGGCGTGCAACCGTCGCCGATACTCCTCCAGCCGCGCGTCGCCGAGGTATCGGACGGCGGTGTTCTGAAGTTCCTCGTGCGCCAGCACGTACACCACCGGTGACGCGGTCGGCTGCCACTGGCTGACCCGGGCGGCGAAGGTCCGGCCCGACACGGCGTACAGGTATTCCTCGACATCGGTGCCGGGCAGACGGGTGAGTTCCGCGAGGTCCGGACCGCTCAGGCCGCCGCCGGCCGCGACGACCAGGCCGAGCAGGCCCTGCTCGGTCGGGCTCCCATGGAGCAGCCGTTTCAGTTCCCGCTCCGCGTCCGCCCTGATCACCTGGGCGTCCCGCGATTTCCTCAGCGGGCGCACGATACGAGGGTCACGCAGCGGATGGTCATCTGGGACGTCCGACGGCACCGGGGGATGAGGCCGTCCGGCGACGATCACCCGCGCCCCTTCGGGGAGGTCTGAGGGGAGCAGTGCCGCGATGCTGTACGCCTCCGGGCCGACGACCACCCCCCGGTCCTCGTCCAGGCCGTCGACGACCAACGCCAACGACCCGCCCTCCGCCCGGCAGATCCGCGCCGCGCGCTCGAACAGGTCCAGGAGGTGAGCCTCCTTGAGGGCGTCGGTCAGGAACGTCGGCAGCGACTCGCCGACCACCTCGGCCAGCTGTTCCAGCACCGCGTCGACGAACGCGCCCCGATCGCTCTGCCCCGCGAAACGCGCCGTGATGAAGAACGACACCACCCGCACCCCGGGGGGAGGGTTGAGCACGAACCATGACAGCAACGCCGACTTGCCCGCCCACGCGGGAGCCTGCCACCACGCGAACGCGCGCTCATCGGCGGCCGTGCAGAACGCCGCAAGCTCCGCCAACTCCCCGTCCCGCCCCAGCAACCGCCGCGGGGCGATCCGTCGCACCTGTTGCCGATACGCCGATCGGGCCGCGGGAGCGGGAGCGGAGAAGAGGTTGATGTCGCCATTGTTGACGCCGCTGATCGCCACCCCGCCGCCGACGGCCTTGGCGTCCCCGCTGTGCCTGGCCGTACTTCTCAGCGATCCACCACTCTTCGGCGATCCAGCACCGAACATCGACACGCCCGCCTCATCGATCTCTCGCATCCACCCGGTCAGGTCAGACGGACGCCACTGGTGGCCTCTCCGCCCTCGGAGGCATCGGCGTCTCCGGTCCTCTCAACGACGATCTCTCCCGCCGCGGCGGCGACCGTCCCGCTCACCCCGGTCACCGCCTGGCCTCCGGGGCCGGAGACCGCCTTACCCGTGCCGGAGACCCGGATCCTCGTCCCCGTTCCCGATGGCGTCGCCGGCAGTGCCGCCCACACCGCGATCCCCACCGCGGCCAGCGCCGCCAGCGCGGACACCGAGGTCGCGATCCGGTTGGCCTGTTCCCACTGGACCACGGCGAACACGACACCGAACACCGCCACGACCACGCATGTGACCGCGAGTACTCCACGCCGTGCGCCCATCTCGTCATCATCTCTCATGACGAACCCAAACATCAGGGGCTTTCCGGAACGGCCGCCGGCCGCGACGGGCGGACGTGGTGGGGCACTACCGGCCGCCGTAGCGGAAGACGACGTGGCCCTGGGGAACCCGCCAGTTGAAGCCCGCGGCCAGGGCCGAGCCGGTACCCGGGACGGCGACGAGGTCGGACCACTCGAAGCCGCTCGACGGGGAGGTGACGGTCTGGCGGGTCAGCCTCCCGTCGGTGTGGCGCAGGGAGTCGACGGACAGGGTGGTGTAGGCGTAGGGGTCCTGCCCGTCAGGCGTCGCGGTGATCGCCTGCCGGTAGGAGGCCGCGAGCACGCCGCCCCGGCCGTCGGAGGAGAGGGCTCTGACGACGTCGCCGGGCAGGCGGATCTGCTGCCACTTCGCGCTGTCCCAGTGCATCAGGACGGCTCCAGGCTGGGACCAGTCGCCCTGCTGGAATCCCGCGGCGACCCAGACGTCCTTCGTTCCCGAGGTGACCAGCGCGTCGAGCCGGAGTTTCACGGGCCCGTACGCCGGGGCGGAGGCGGCGGGCACGGCTGTCTTGGGCAGTCGTACCGTGCTCCAGGCCCGGCCGTTCCAGCGCATGACCGACGAAGGACCGAAGCCCCAGATGTCGCCCGGCGACCGTACGCTGATCCCCTTCAGGGAGGCGGGGCAGGGCAGGCTCGTCCAGCGGCCGCCCTCGAAGCGCTTGAGGAAGTCCCTCCCGGTGCGGTCGTCACGGCCCAGGACCCAGGTCCGCGTCGCGTCGAGGACGTCCAGATCGATGATCGTGGTACGGCCCGAGCCCATGAGCCGCCACCGGGCACCGTCCCAGCGCGACAGCACCGACCGGGTGGCGGCCGAGACGTCGCCCGTCCCCGGGGCGACGGCCGTGCCCGCGGTCCACACGTTGGCCGGGGCGGAGGCGTCGACCAGCGAGACCGCGCGAAGCGGGAACCCCGCGGGGCCCGCGGGGTTCGCGGTCGTCGTCCATCGGCTCCCGTCCCAGTGCCTGATCATGGGGGCCGTGAAGTACGAGCCGTTCCTCGGATCGAGCGTTCGGGTCCTGCGCGCGCCCACGGCCCACGCGTCGGCAGGCCCGGTGGCGGCGAGGTCGTCGACGGACGAGTCGGCCCCGCCGCGCAGGCTCACCTGCCAGCCGGGCGCCGAGGCGGTCACGGCCGAAGAGATGACGGCGGTCGAAGGGACGATCACGGCTGAAGGGGCGGCCGCGGTCGAAGGGGCCGTTGCGAGGCTGAGGGCGGCCGCCGACATGAGGACCAGGGGGATGCGATATCCGTCCACACTAAGAAGACGGTACTCGCCGGTTCCCGGTTGCGTCCCGGAAGGTGAACAGTGGGTGGAGAAGATCGCCGCGGTCTCGGCGGCACCGACGTCAGGCCGAGCGGGCCACCCACCGATGGCAGGCCGAGTGACCCGTCCGAGGTGGGGACCCGCCGGACGACAGGTGGGCGTGGCCGCGACGGGAGGTCCGCTCAGACCGTGACGACGACCTTCCCCGGGGCGTGCCCCTGTTCCAGATAGCCGACGGCCGCCGGGATCTCCTCGAACGGGTAACTCCGGTCGATGACCGGTGTGATCTTTCCGTCCTCGATGAGCTCGGTCAGCGTCATCAGGTTCTGCTTGTTCTGTGTGCATCGGACCGCGTCCGCCACGGCCATCCTCTGGGACACGAACGGCGACGTCGCGAGCGCCGACATCACATGGCTGACGGGCCGCAGCCAGCGGCCCGCCCGCCCGCCGACGACGACGTGGGTCCCCCCGGGGGTCAACGCCCGCCGGCACGTCCGCACCGGGCGGCTTCCCGCGATGTCCAGCAGGAGGTCGTAGCGCCGTCCGCTCCGCGTGAAGTCCTCCTCGGTGTAGTCGACGACCTCCTTCGCGCCGATCGACCGGACCAGGCCGACGTTACGCGTGCTGCAGACACCGGTGACCTCCGCGCCGAACGCCCGGGCGATCTGTACGGCGAACGTGCCCACACCTCCCGAGGCTCCGTTGACGAGAACCCTCTGTCCCGGCTGGACCCGTCCCTCGTCGCGCAGGCCCAGCAGGGCGGTGTTGGCCGCCATCGGTACCGCCGCCGCCTGCTCGAACGACAGGTTCTTCGGCTTCGGCGCCAGGTCGGCCTCCCGGACGCACACGTACTCGGCGAAACCACCCTGTTCGAGTAACGCGAACACCTCGTCGCCGGGACGGAACCCCGTCACGCCCCCGCCGACCGCCTCGACCTGCCCCGCCATGTCGGCGCCCAGGATCGTGAGCTTCGGGCGGCGTGGCCCGAGGGAGCCGCCCATCAGACGCGCGATGTACGGCTCGCCTCTCATGATGTGCCAGTCATATGGGTTGACGGAGGTGGCCCGTACCCGGACCAGAACCTCGCCGTCACCGGGTACGGGCTTGTCGACGTCGGTGAGGTCCAAGACGTCGGGTGAGCCGTACGAGCGTAAGACGAACGCCCTCATCACATCCTCCTCTCGCGGAGCCCCGCTGAGGAGCACGGTAGAAGGCCTGCGGAAAGGGTTCATCAGCCGAAAGTACGCCTGATTGGCGGACGATCGGCCAGGCCGGATCGGGCCGATCTATCGATGAGCCGCGGCGCCTCGATCCTCATGATCGGAGCATGACCGACGAGAGCACGATGAGCCGCCGCCGATTCCCGCCGTCGCCGCGAAGCGGCCGTCCGGCAGAGGAGCGGGGCGACTCGGTAGAGGACCGGAGTGACTCGGCAGGCGACCGGAGCAGCGCGGGGGCCCTCCCCGCCTCCTCCACGAGGGCGGGCCGGTTCGTGCCCGCCGCGCTGATCCTGCTCAGCGCCGTCCCCATCGTCATGGGCGCCGTGCGCCTCAACGAGCTGACCGGCGGTGCGGCGATCACGCCGGAGAACGCGCGGTTCTTCGCGGTGCCCCTGCCCGTGGTGACGCACATCCTGTGCGTCAGCCTGTACTGCGTTCTGGGGGCCTTCCAGTTCGCCCCGGGTCTCCGCCGGCGCAGGCCCGGCCTGCACCGCGCCGCCGGGTGGCTCCTGGTCCCGTGCGGGCTCGCCGCGGCGCTCACGGGTCTCTGGATGACCCTGTTCTATCCCCGCCCCGTCGGTGACGGCGATCTCCTCACCGCTTTCCGGCTCGTGTTCGGCACGGCCATGACCGTGTCGATCGTGCTCGGCCTCGCCGCGATCCGGCGACGGGACATCGCCCGGCACCGCGCCTGGATGACCCGCGGTTACGCGATCGGCCTGGGCGCGGGTACGCAGGTGCTGACCCAGCTGCTCTGGTTCCTGTTCCTCGGCTTCGGCAGCGTGCCCGGAGAGTTCGCCAGAGCTCTGCTCGTGGGCGCGGGATGGGTGATCAACCTCGCGGTGGCCGAGTGGTTCCTCCGCAGGCGGCCGATCCGTTCGTCCCGCACCCCCGTCGGCTCCTCCGGCACCCGGCTCAGTTCCTGACGCGGTCGGTCTCGTAGGCCCACATCGCGATCTCGACGCGGTTGCGGGCGCCCAGCTTGGCCATCAGGCTGGCGATGTGGGACTTCACCGTGCTGAGCGAGATGTGCAGCTCACCGGCGATCTCGCTGTTGGTGCGCCCGCGTGCCACGGTGGCCAGGATCTGTTCCTCACGGTCGGTGAGCGCCTCGACGGGCTGCACCGGAGGTGAGGCGGGCCCGGTGCGGGCGAAGGTTCCGAGCAGCCGCGCGGTGACGCTCGGGGCGATGAGCGCGTCACCGTCGGCGGCGGCGTGTACGGCCTGGGAGAGCAGGGCGGCACCGGCGTTCTTGAGCAGGAACCCCCGGGCGCCGGCCCGCAGGGCGGCGTAGACGTACTCGTCGAGGTCGAAGGTGGTGATGACGACGACGGCGAGGGGGTCTTCGACGGCCGGTCCGGCGAGGGCGCGGGTGGCCTCGATGCCGTCGAGGCCGGGCATGCGAATGTCGAACAGACACACGTCGGGGCGCAGACGCCGCGCGAGCTCGACCGCCCGTCGCCCGTCGGCGGCCTGGCCGACGACCTCGATGTCCGGCTGGGCGTCGAGGATCATCGCGAGCCCGGTACGGACGATCTCCTGGTCATCGGCGACGAGCACCCGGATGCTCATGTCGCCACCCCCGTCCCCGCGTCCGTCTCCGTCTCCACCCCGGTCCCCGTCCCCGTCCCTGTCCGTGTCCGTGGCAGCACGGTGGTCACGGTCCAGCCGCGCCCGGGATTCGGGCCGGCCACGCAGGTACCGCCGAGCAGGTCGGCGCGTTCGGTCATGCCGATGAGCCCGTATCCCGGCGACGCGGCCGGACGTACGGAACCGGTGTCGCCGTCGTCGCTCACCCGCAGACGCACCGACGTGTCGTCGACGGCGACGAGGACCTCGATGCGGGTGGCGTGGCGCGCGTGCCGCCTGGCGTTGGTGACCGACTCCTGGGCGATGCGGTAGATCGCGGCTCCGATCGACGGAGGGACGCCGTCGAGGTCACCGGACATCTCCACCTCGACGGACGGGCCGACGCGGGGACGGTCGGCGAGTTCCCGGAGATCGGTGACGCGCCGGCCGGGCGTCAGCTCCACCGGCCGGTCCCGGCGAAGGACGCGGACCATGGCGTTCATCTCGGACAGGGCGCGCGCCGCCTCGGCTTCGATCAGCTGGAGCGCCTCGGTCGCGGCGTCGGGCCGCGACGCCGAGGTCGCCAGGCCCGCCTGGGCGCGGATCGCCATGGCCGAGACGTGGTGCGCGACAGTGTCGTGCAGGTCGCGGGCCAGCTGTTCGCGTTCGAGCAGCTTGACCTGGTCGAGCTCGCGCATCCTCGCCCTGCTCCGATAGCGGAAGGTCCCGCCGAGGGTGACGGCCGAGAACATGACGGCGAACGCGCCGAACGCGTCGGGGAAGCCGAGACGGCCGGAGACGATCGGAACGGTGATTCCGACGGTCATGATCGCCGATCCGATCACGACCTCGCGTCCGGACCCCCACCGGAACAGCGCGTACAGCAGGACCAGCACGAACGCCATCGTGTTCGTCTCGACGGTCTCGCCGCCGGTGAACAGCGGGACCAGGTTCGTGAAGGTGAAGGGGATCGCGATCATCAGCAGCGGTCTGGTCCGGCGCCACAGCAACGTGGGCACCAGCCCGAGGGTGAGGATCACCGAGAGGGCCCGCCACGGGAGATCCGTCCGCACCGCTCCTTCGAGCAGCGTGAGCGCCACGAACACGGCCACGAGCGCCCAGTCTCGCCACGCCCGCGGCGGAGGGTCGGGGGGACGGGGTTCGTGCCACACGGAGCGAAGAAAACCCTCCACGCATTCATGGTACGGGAGCCCCCGCTACTCCGGATCTCCCGAAGCGGGCGGCGATCGCCGCTCTCGCCCGGCGCCCTCGGGGTCGCGGAGCGGTCGTCAACAGCCGGGGGGATCCCCGGTCGGTCGCGAGCGGGACTCCGGATCACCCAGCAGGGGGACGCCCTTCGCCGTGCCCGCGACCAAACTTTGATCTTCACCGCGTCGCCTCTCTGGACGTAATCGCATGCAGAAAGGAACCGAAGAAGAAGATGAGGACGTACAGCAAGGCCGTACCCGCTGTGATGGCGGCCGCCGCTCTGGCGGCCCTGGCCGTGGCCTCTCCCGCCTCGGCCTCGGCCGAGTCCGCCGCGGCGGTGACGATCAGGGTCGAGCGGGCCCACAGCGAGACGGTGCCGGAGTGGAACGCGCAGTTCACGTGTCCGACGAACCAGGTGCTCACCGGCCGCTCGCACGTCGGTGACGAGAACAAGGGGACCACCTACTACTGCAGCTGGATCTTCATCAACGACGAGCAGGTCCGTGTGTACCAGGGTGACTGGAGCCCCGGTCAGAAGGAGAGCAAGTCCAGCTTCAGCGCCCCGCCGAACCAGGCGCTCGTCGGCAGGTGGCACACCGGTGACGAGAACGGCATAACGAGGTACCGCACCGCGACGCTGTACTGGCAGGGCCGTCAGGTGAGCCTGACCGGTACGGCCTGGAGCGGTGAGCTCAAGGAGAGCAACCACGGCTACCAGGCTGCCTACAACCGGGTCCTCGTCGGCCGCTCGCACAGCGGGGACGAGAACGGCAAGACCCGCTACCAGCACGCCCTGGTGACCTTCGAGGGCTGATCTCCTCCACGGTCAACACGGTCGTCGCCGGTCGAACGGGTGGGGTGGCGGCGACCGGGTGACCATCTCGGCGGGGGACGGGTTCGGCTCGGTCCTCAACCGGCCGAGCGGCCGTCACCGTGTGGATCGGCGCATTCGCCGACAGCGGGGATCTCCGTCGCCCCCAGCGGGCCGGCGGATCATCCTCCGGGGGGACCCTCATCATGGCGCGCCACACGGTGATCTTCATCCCGCCGCCTCTCTGAACGTAATCGCACGCAGAAAGGAACCGAAGAAGAAGATGAGGACGTACAGCAAGGCCGTACTCGCCACGATGGCGGCCACCGCTCTGGCGGCCCTGGCCGTGGCCTCTCCCGCCTCGGCCGCGTCCGCCGCGGCGGCGGTGACGATCAAGGTCGAGCGCATTTCCTCCCAGACCGTGCTGGAGCGGGCGGACCCGTTCACCTGCCCGGCGAACCAGGTGCTCACCGGCCGCTCGCACGTCGGTGACGAGAACAAGCGGACCACCTACTACTGCAGCTGGATCTTCATCAACGGCGAGCAGGTCGAGGTGCATTCCGGGGACTGGAGCTCCAGCCAGATGGAGAGCAAGTCCAGCTTCACCGCCCCGCTGAACCAGGTGCTCGTCGGCAGGTGGCACACCGGCGACGAGAACGGCATGACGAGGTACCGCACCGCCGCGCTGTACTGGCAGGGCCGTCAGGTGAAGCTGACCGGCACGAACTGGAGCGGTGACTACAAGGAGAGCAACCACATCTACCAGACGGGCTACAACCAGGTCATGACCGGCCGCTCGCACGGTGGTGACGAGAACGGCAAGACCCGTTACCAGTACGCCACGGTGACCTTCGAGGGCTGATCCCGCCCGCGTCACCCTGATCGCCGCCCGCCGGTCCGTGGGGCGGCGATCAGCCGATCGAGCCGGCGTACGGCTCACCCCCCTGATGGAGGAAACACGATGAAGCACGCGGTTGTCCGGCGGCTGGGCCGTCCGGTGCTGGTGGCGGCGCTGACCGGCGGGGCACTGGCAGGCGGTGTCACCCCCGCCGCCCTCGCGGCCCCCGCCTCCGCGACCGCCTCCCCCGCCTCCGTGACCGCCTCCCCCGCCTACGCGACCGGGGTGTTCGGGCCGTTCGGCTACGGCGGAGTGAAGCTCGGGATGAGCGCCAAGCAGGCCCGGGCGACCAAGAAGATCACGGCCAAGGCCGGTTGGGGCCCGTGCACGGGCTGGGATCTGACGGCGTCCCCGACCGGCCGCGGCGAAGTGGGCCTGTTCATCTCCAAGAGGCGCGGCGTCGCCGTGATCTTCGCCCCCAAGGGGGTCAAGACGCCCCAGGGGATCGGGATCGGCTCCACCGGCACCCAGTTGAAGAAGGCCTACCCCGACCTGAAGCTCTCGGCGAGCGGTTACCCCGTCGTCACCGCTCCGGGCAATCCGCGGGCCTCCTACAGCTTTCTCCTGTCACGCGGCCGGATCCGCCAGATGATCCTCGGCCTCAACAACCAGGACTGCGTCAACTGACGTCCCGCGCCGATCGACGGGAGAGGGGGCCGGAGCCGGGGCGCCGGGGTGCCCCGCAGGGCGGAGGGAGGCCGCCCGACGAGGAGACCGGGAGGCGGAACGGCGGAGCGGGTCAGGCGCGGACGGCGCAGAGGAGCCGGTTGTCGCCGTGCTGCCACAGGGGGCCGATCTCGGTGAAACCGGCGTCGCGGAGAGCGCTGACGTGCGAGGAGAGCAGGGGGGACTCCGAGCCGTGATGGTCGGCGCCCGCGGTGGTGCGCGCGGCGTGGAGCTCGGCGAAGGCGGGGTCGGCGGCGACCGCGTCCCACCACTGCCGCCAGTCCTCGGGGCGCCGGTCGGCGAACCTGCGCTCGGTCCGCCGCTCGTGTACGGCGCGTTCGAGGCGGGCGATGGCCGGAGTGGTGTCGTCGGTCTCCAGGTGGTCCCCGTTGAGCAGGAGTCCGCCCGGACGCAGCACGGTCGCCAGTTCCGCGTACATCTTCGGGAGATCCGCATCGGAGATCCAGTGCAGCGCGGTGGTGCTCACCGCCACGTCGACCGGCCTGTCCAGGCCCAGGGAACCGGTCCAGCCGGGGACGCGCAGGTCGACGGAGACGAACCTGAGGTGGGGATAGGCGGCCCGGCCGAGCCCGAGCAGCAGCGGGTCCGCGTCGGCCGAGACCACCGTCGCCCCGGGGAGCCGCTCCAGAAGCCGGGCGGACAGCGAGCCGGGCCCGCAGCCCAGGTCGACGACCAGGGGGTCGGGCAGGCCCATCGCCTCGACGGCGTCGATCAACGCGGTGAAGCGCTCCTCGCGATCGGGCAGATATCCCTCCTGCTGGCGGTCCCAGCGGGCGATCCACTCGAGCGCGGCATCATGGGTGAGCACAACGACCTCCGTGTGACTGTCGTTTAAGCTTTTGATAGTCACAACCTAGGATGCGAGGATGTAACCGGTCAAGTGGATTTCAACAGTCACGCCGATGTGATCGTCCGGGTGGCGGTGGGCCTGGTCAACGAGCTGACCCCCGGGGAGAGGCGAGGACGCCCCTTCCCGGCGCCGAGCGATCTCGCCGCCGCCGCGACCGAGGGACTGCGGACCGGCTATCCGGGGCACCGGGAGGTCACCGAGGACGAGGCCGGTGAGCTCGCCGGGATCGCGGTACGGCTGCGCGCGGTCTTCGACGCCGTCGCGACGGGAGACATCGACGCTGCGGCCCTGCGGGTCAACGCCCTTCTTGAGGAGACCCGCGCGAGGCCGCTGCTCCAGCGGCACGACGGGGAACCGTGGCACCTGCACTTCCACGGCCCCGGCGGCACCGTGGCCGGCGAATGGGCGGCGAGTTGCGCCACCGGGCTGGCGATCGTGCTGGGCGGTGACTTCCGCGACCGTCTCGGCGTGTGCACGGCACCGCAGTGCGACCGCGTGTACGTGGACGTGTCCCGCAACGGCACCCGCCGCTTCTGCGGTACCGCATGCCAGAACCGCGTCAAGACCGCGGCCTTCCGTGCCAGGGGCAGGGTCTCGTAGAGGCGTTCCGCGCCGGGGGTCTCGCGGGGACGTTTCGGCGCCGGGCGGAGTTCCGCGAGAGCGGTTCCGTTCCGAGGGTGCTCCGCCGTGGAGGGAAGTAAAAAATACTAGACATCGTGTCGGGGTTGCTTTACCTTGATGATGTCAAGTTTTCTATACATGGGAGGCGGGCATGTCGTTCGGGGAGAAGCGCTCGTGGATCTACGTCGTGTCCGCGCTCGTCGTCTCCGCGGTCTATTTCGCGGTCGTCCTCGGGCGGGTTCCGGGGGCGGACGTCAGGAGGATCGCCTACGTGTGGCCGATGCTCACGGCCATCGGCGTCGCGGTGGTCCTGAACATCGTCGCGACCGTCGTGGCCGCGATCACCTCGCCCAGGGAGCGTGACAAGGAGGACGAGCGCGACAAGGAGATCAACCGGTTCGGGGAGTACGTCGGGTTCTACGTCGTCAGCGTCTGCGCGCTGCTCCCGCTCGGCCTGGCGATGATGGAGGCCGAGCACTTCTGGATCGCCAACGCGCTCTACCTGGCGTTCGTCCTGTCCTCGATCGCCTCGTCGATTGTCAAGATCGTCGCGTATCGCCGAGGCTTCTGACCATGGCCAAGTCCACCAAAGTCACCAACTCGATCCGAGCCCTGCGATTCGCCCACGGCGAGATGACGCAGGCGGAGCTGGCCGACCGGGTCGGCGTGACCCGTCAGACCATCATCGCCATCGAGCAGGGCCGCTATTCGCCGTCGCTGGAGATGGCCTTCCGAATCGCCCGGGTGTTCACGGTTCCGCTCGACGACGTGTTCCAGTACCCCGACACCGAGGAATAGCCGCCGCGCCATCGCACGGGCACGCGGGGAAACCGCCCCGCGGCCTCCGTTCAGCACGCCCGAAACCCAGCACGCCTGAAACCCAGCACGCCTGAAACCCAGCACGCCTGAAACCCAGCACGCCTGAAACCCAGCACGCCTGAAACCCAGCGCGCTCGAAACTCGGCGCGCTCGATACCAGGGAGAGAGCATGCGCTCACCTCGGAGCCTCGCCAGAATCGCGGGGCTGTTCTATCTGGTCGTCGCAGTCCTGGGCGGTTTCGCCCACTTCTTCTCGCGAGGCGAGGTCTACCGGCCCGGCGACGCGACCGGTACGGCGCGCAACGTCGTGGCCAACGCGGGCCTGGTCCGCGCCGGTTTCGTGGCCGACCTCGTGCAGGCCGTGTTCTTCCTGCTCTTGGCCATGACCTTCTACCTGCTTCTCAAGCACGTGAACAAGAACGCCGCCCGCACGATGGTGATCTTCGTGGCGGTCGCCGTGTCCATCATCTGTCTCAACATGGTTCACCAGCTCGCGGCGCTGCTCGTCGCCACCGACGCCTCCTACGCCGGGGCTCTCGGCGCACAGGGGTCCGACGCGCTCGTACTGCTCATGCTCGACCTCCAGCACTACGGCTACCTCGTCGCGCAGATCTTCTTCGGTCTGTGGCTGCTGCCGCTGGGGTACCTCGTCCACAGGTCGGGGATGTTCCCCCGCGTGCTGGGTGTCCTGCTCGTCCTCGGATGCGCCGGCTATCTCCTGGACACGTTCGCGTTGTTCCTGGCCCCGGACCTCGGAGCGGCCCTGGAGCCGTTCGCGGTCGCGCCCGCCGCTGTCGCGGAGATCTCGATGCTGCTGTGGTTGTTCGTGAAGGGAGTGAGGACCCCGTCGGGGGACGGGCACGTCCTCGCGGCGGCCTGAGCCGGGCCCGTACCGGAGGCCGTACGCCCCACGCTGGAGGCCGCACCCCACGCCGGGAAACGCCCGGCCAGGCGAGGGCGCGCCGTCCGCCGCCCACGAGAGATCATCGGTGGATTCGGGCCACAAAATGGGGCGTATGCGGCATGATCAAGGTCATGTCTTCGGCGCCCGCCGCTCCGGCTGACAATTTATGCCCCTCCTGCTCCGCTCCCGTCCCGGTGGATCCCCGGTTCGTCACCTGGTGCCCCGCCTGCGAGTGGAACGTCGATCCCACGGCCACCGTGCCCGTCGAGGTGCAGGCCGTACCCGCCGAGACCGGTGCCCGGCGCCGACGCGCCGCCCGGCGGGAGGAGGCGCGACGCGCGGCCGTTCACGTGGCCGCCGAGAGGCTGTACGCGGAGGTCGTCGGCGAGGCGAGGCCGCGTCTCCGGCGCGACGGGTCATGGTTCATCGCCATGGCCCTCGCGGGGGTGATACATCTGGCCGCCGTCGCCCTGGTGGCGGGCTCCGTCTGGGCGCTGCTCGCCGGGCCCCTCATGATCCGTGTCCTCGGCGCGGCGGGACTCGTCGCCGCGGTCGTTCTCCGTCCGCGGCTGGGCCGATTCGGGCGGGACGAGTGGTCGTTGAGCCGCGCCGAGGCACCCCGTCTGTACGAACTCGCGGACCGGGTCGCGGCCGAGGTCGGAGCGCCTCCCGTCGATCTGATCCGGCTCACCCCGGACTTCGGCGCCGTTTACGAGAAGGTCGGACTGCGGCAGCGGAGTGTCCTCACGTTCGGCCTGTCCATGTGGGAGGTGCTGACTTCCCAGGAGCGGGTCGGGCTGCTCGCCCACGAATTCGGGCACGCCCTCAACGGTGAGCTGCGCCGTGGCCTGTGGTTCTACTCGGCCTACCTGGCGCTGTATCGCTGTTACAAGGTCACCGACTCCCGGGGAGCCGCCACCACCGACCCGGATATTTTCATCGAGGTCGGCCGTATGGTCCTCGCGCCGCTGCTGTTCGTGCCCAACAAAATCGCCGAGCTGGTCCTGATCCTGCTCGGCCGGCACATGCTGCGTGCCAACCAGCGCGCCGAATACCTGGCGGACGACCTGGCCGCACGCATCGCCTCGTCGGCGGCTGCTCGTTCCTACCTGGAGGTCCTGGCACTCCAGGAGAGCCTGGAGAGCCTGTTCTACCGGCAGATAGCCGCTTACCACAGAAGGCATTCCTTTCACACCGACTCCGGAGAGGGGCATGATTTCGGCCTGTGGCAGGCGCTGCGGGAGTACGTAGCCTCGATCCCCGAAACCGAACGCCTGCGGCTGCTCCGGGTGTCGGCCCTCCACATGATGTCCGTGGACACGACCCATCCGCCCACCCATCTGCGCATCCGGCTGGTCGACGCGCGCGGGCACCGGGAAACCCGGATCACCCTCCCGGAGCCGGAGGTCGCCGCCATCGAAGCCGAGCTGGGGTCCGTCCGTGCCCGAGCGGCTCGTGCCGTGCTCACCTTCAACCACTGAGCCGGGGGTGCCGCGTCTCATGAGGACTCCCGAGGTCGTCGCGGACGTCCGCGGTTGGCCTCGAAAGGGGAGACGGAAAGATCATGGACGACATTCGAACAGAGTTTCGGGAGCTCCGCTTGCCGTCGTACGGATCCGTCCCGCCGACGCGTCAGCCGTACGCCCTCTTCTGGTGGTGCCTGGCCCTCGCGCTGACGGTCTGGAGCCTCGCGGAGACGGCACTGGTCGAGTTCGTCCCGGAACTCGGGCTGACCGAGACCATCAACTGCTCGTGGGGCGGCATTGAACCCATCCCCGACTGGAAGTGGGCGCTGTCCGGGCGGATCTCGGAGGCGTCCTCGTTCCTGCAACTCGCGATCCCGGTCGTGCTTGGGTTGTGCGTGTGGCTCATCGACCGTCGCGGTGATGGGCGTCCCCGCGTTCACCTGTGGACGGCCTTCGCGGGCATCGGCCTGATCGTCCTGGGGCACCTGCTTCAGCTGGCGCAGGGGCTGGTGGATCTGATGCCCGAGGACGCCGGTTGCTCGGTGGATCCCGCGATCTTCGACGTCATCCCGCCGGAGCGGCTGGCCTGGACGTTCGCGCCCGCGCTCCTGCTGCTGGCCGGTGCCTGGGCGGGCGTTCGCGTTCCCGCGCCCCGCCCTCGCTCCCGTCCGCGGTGGCGGCCGATCGTCGCGGCGGCCGTGGCCGTGGCCGTGGCCGTTGTCGCGGTCGTGGTCGTGGTCGTACGGCAGGCGGCCGGACCGCCCGGGGCTCCGCGCCCGGCGGCCGACGGCACCCCCCGGCACGCGCTGGTGCTGTCCGGCGACAGGCTGGTACTCCTCGAACTCGATGGAAACGCCGAGCCGGAGCCGATCGCCGCCCCGGACCGGGTCTTCTACCAGTACACCGCCATCGCCAGGGACGTCGTTCCGGGTCGCTACGTGGCCGCGGTGACCACCGCGGGGAAGGGGGCGCGGGGGGAACGGTCGTCGCGGATCTACCGGATCGTCGTGGACGGGAACGGCGCGGCGGCCGGTGAGCGCATCGGCGGCGACCTCCGGGGGATCGTCGGGGACCTCGCCGTCTCCCCGCGGGGCCGTGTCGCCTACAGCCGCGTCGTCGGCACCCCGGACGACTCCACGGAGGTCGGTGCCACGTTCGTCGGGCTGGTGGACTCCCGCGGGGAATGGGCGATGCCCAAGGGGCGGGGAGCGAGTGACTTCCTCACCGCCAGGCTCGGCCTGCACTGGCGGGACGCGGACACGCTGGTGTTCCGCGCGGTGCCCCCGGGGGCCCGCTCACCCCACCTGGTCGCCCTCGACACACGACGGCCCAGCGCGGACCCGCCCGCCGTCACGACGATCCACACCATGGAGGCACTCAAGGAGGGCAGGGCGCTGTCCGTCCCCGGAGGGAACCGGATCCTCCTTCTGGAGGGCATGGCGGGGGCGTGGGACCAGAAGCTCCTGCTTCTCGAACCGCCGGCGAAGCGGCCCGTCGGGACGGTACTCGGCTCCGGCTGCACCGCCATCGTGGCCTTCACCCTGGACGCGTCCGGCCGTTACCTGCTGGTCGCGGAGGACAACGTGATGAACACGCTGGTCGGGAATCCACCGCGGCCGGAGTGCGAGGACATGCCGCCCTACGGACTCCTCCGGGTGGACCTGCGCGCGTCCCCGGAGCCGGTCACCTCGGCACCCGTCTATCCCGGTGAGGATCCGACGCCGAACCTGCCCCGGCGCGTGGTGTGGCAGGGCACGCGCCTGCTGAGCGACATCGCCTGGTAAATCGCCTGGTAACGGGCCCCTCCAACGGGGGCCGTCATCGCCGGGTTCGCGGTCCCGCGACGGCCGGCTTTCCGGGTGTCCGGTACGGGGGCGGTCGTCGTGTGCCCGGCGTGCCGCCGTACGAACTCATCTGCGGCAGGGAGTGAGGAGGAGGGCTCTCGGAAAGTACTTGACGATATGGAAAGTGGAAAGTACTTTCCTGATTGGAAACCTAAGTGAGGAGTCAGATGAGCGTCTCACCCGAGGATGCCGCCCGTGCCCTGTCGGACATCCACGCCACCCAGGCCCGCGCGATCCGGTCCGAACCGTTCTTCCCCACCTGGTTCGTCACCGGGGTGGCCCTGTTCGCCACCGGTGTCTCCTTCCTCTCCGAACCCGGAACCCCGCCCCTGACGACCGGCGTCGGCGTCGTGGTGCTGACGGCCGCGCTCGTCGCGATGGTGTTCGGGCTCGCGCGTGGCGGGCGGATGCGCGCCCACCGCAGCCTGATCACGCGCACGGCCATGACCGGTTATCTCTGCTGGGTCCTGGCGAGCGTGGCGGTCGCCCTGCTGGTCGCCCTTCCCCTGGGCACGCGAGAGGTCGCCTACGCCGGGACCTACGGATGCCTGGCGATGACCGCCTTCATGACCGCGACCAGCCCGCTCGTCGCCCGCTGGATCTCGCGGCGCATCGCCGGGGCGATCCACGAAGGCGACCGATGAAGCTCGATCCGGCCATCCACGCCCCCACCCGGTTGCAGGTCGTCTCCGTTCTGGCCGCCGCTGAGGAGGCCGAGTTCGGGTTCGTCCGCGACCAGGTGGGGGTGAGCGACTCGGTGCTGTCCAAGCACGCGAGCGCCCTGGAGGCGATCGGGTACGTCGAGATCCGCAAGGGGTACGTGGGCAAGCGCCCCAGGACCTGGCTCAGGCTCTCGGCCGAGGGACGGCGGGCCTACCTCGCCCACGTCGCCGCACTGCAGGCCATCATCGCCCGGTCCGGGGTCGGTCTCACCATCGGAGAGCGCTGACGTCCTCCCTCGCCGTGCCGGCGGGGGAGAAATGGTGATTCATGCGTATCACCTCCCGGGAAACGCGCGCCGACGTAGTCTCGGGATCATGAAGCGTGCCGTTGTCCTGCTGCTCGCGGTCGCCTGCGCCACCGGTACCGCCGCCGCCGTGGGTGTGGTGAGGGGCGGGGCCGCGCTGGAGGACCTCGCCGTGTCGCAGATGATGCCCGAATCAGTGTTCCCCCGGTGCACCGACGACGACGAGCGTCTCACCACGGCCTTCACGACGCTCGGCGTCCTGGACGCGCATCCGGAGGGGGCGACGCCGTACGGGAACCGGGACGGGGGATGCGACGACGACGACCGGCTCTCCTACGCCGGCCGGTCCTACCGGCTGTCCGCCCCGCGCGCCGATCTGCCGTCCTTCTACCAGGAGGCGGGGGCCAGGGACGGCTGGAGGCCGGTACCGGTGCCGCCGCCGGAGCGGAAGGGGGACGACGTGGCGTGGCTCTGTCTCACCAAGGTGATCAACGACCGGAAGGCCTATCTCTCGGTGTCCCGCCTGGACGGGGCGGAGGGGAAGGCGGACGACGGATACTACGTGCGGGTCGTCTCCGGCCCCAGCGGGAGCAATCTGTGCTGAGGGGCGCCGTCACCGCCGGGGGAAGGACGGGAGCGCGTGCGGGAACCCCGAGGTGTGCCAGGTGGCGCCCGAGGTCGTGACCGCGAAGGCCTCCACCCCGTCGAGCCGTTCGACCCACCGGCGGGCCGCGCTCCCCATGGCGAAGGCGGCCGTGGCGTACGCGTCGACCAGGGTCAGGCTCTCGCCGACCAGGGTGATCGAGGCCAGTTCCGTGGCGGGGCGGCCGGTGAGCGGGTCGAGGATGTGCGGCCCGCGTTCGGCGGTGCCCGAGGTCGCCACGGCGAGGTCGCGCCCGGCGACCACGGCCGCCAGGCCGCCCGGCCGCAGCGGGTGGGCGACGCCGACCCGCCAGGGGTGACCGGGGGCGGAGGATCCGGCGAGCCGGACGTCGCCGCCGCCGTTCACGCAGTGGTTCACCGCTCCCGCCCGGGTGAGGATGAGCGACGCCCGCTCGACGGCCCAGCCCTTCACGAGTCCGGAGGGGTCCAGTCGTCCCCCGGGGCGCGCCGTGAAGTATCCGCCGGAGACCTCGGTCACCGACTCGCACAGGTCGAGGACGTGCGTGATCTCCGGCGGGCAGTCGGCCAGGCCGATCTCGCCCCTGCCCAGCCGGCTGACGGGGCTGTCCGGCCGGTACGTCGAGAAGATCTCGTCGACGCGATGCAGCCACGCCACAGCCTCGGAGACGGCCTCGGAGACGGCGTCGGCGGGGGCGAGGGTCTCCCGCCCCGTGCCGGAGGGAAGCCGTACGTCGAAGGAGAAGACCGTGCCCATGACGTGCTCGACGTGACGCATCACCACGTTCCTCCAGCATGGACGCCCCGTCCTTCAGGGCGGGGAGGAAATGCGGAACGGTCCCTCATGGTGTTCTCCGGACATGCTCGGCGGGGATTGTCATGGTGATCGGGCCGGAGATAGCCAAGCCGGCATCGCAGGACCGCCCCAGGGCATGGGGTGGCAGCGCGGGGAGCCCGCCGGCCACTGGGCGGGGCCGTGAACCGCGAACCACCCGGCTTCGGCCGGGAATCCCGGTCCTTTCGGGGCCGGGAGGATGTCAAAGACCGGCCTTGTCGAGGGCGCTCTGCAGGGAGCGGATGTATCCCTCGCTGGTGTAGGTGGCGCCGGAGACGGTGTCGATCCGGGCGGACTGCGCCGACAGCGCCTCCTCGTTCAGGATCGGGAGTGCCTGGTCGTTGATGGCGATGTCCCGGTGGTTGTGGTCCGGGGCCTGGAGCACCTTGATGCCGGTCACGGTGCCGCCGGAGAGCACGAGCTCCACCTGCACGGGGCCCCAGCGCGTGTCGGCCGGGTTCCCGGTGGCCACCTTCTCGCCGGTCGCGGCGCCCGCAGCGGCGCCCGCGCCCGTCCAGGTGCCCGAGTTCGCCGAGACCTGCCCGCCCCGCTCGCCCGGTCCGCCCTCCGGCAGGGGACCGCCGAAGCCGTCCCCGTCGCCGTCCTCGTCGTGGCCGCCTTCGAGTCCCCGGCCGTCATCGGAGACCCGGACGCCCGTGTTCCGGTCCGAGCCGTCCTGTGAGACGGCGGAGGGGCGGTCGGCCGACGCGGTGATCTCGTGGGGTTTGAAACCCAGCAGCAGCACCAGGCCGACGGCGGTGACGAGGACGGCGAATATCGCTCTGCGCATACGGGTTCCTCAGAACTCGAAGGATTCGTGGTGGACGCGGCGCTTCGGCACCCCGGCCGCGCGGAGCGCGGAGACCACGTCGCGGGTCATGCCGGCGGGGCCGCACACGTAGACCTCGTGGCCGGGCAGGCCGGGGACCAGGCCGGTGAGCGCACCGGGGGTGAACGGGTCGCCGATCCGGCTGCGGGGGCCGACGAGGTAGTGCAGCGCCGCGCCCCGCCGGGCGGAGATCGCCTCCAGCTCCGTCCGGAACACCAGGTCCTCGGCGCTGCGGGCCCGGTAGAGGAGGGTGAGGTCGCCGGGCGCGGCCGGGATCGACTCGAACAGCGCGCGCAGCGGGGTGATCCCCACCCCTCCCGCGATGAGCAGCACCTTGCGTCCCGCGTGACGTTCTCCGCGGCGTTCTCCGCGGCGTTCTCTGCGGCGTTCTCCGCGGCGGCCCGAGGCTCCCGAGGTGAAGGCGCCGTAGGGGCCCTCGGCGACGACCCGGGTGCCGGGGCGCAGGTCCGCGAGCAGGCGGCTCTGGTCGCCCAGGTCCTTCACCGTGATCCGCAGCTCGCCGGGCCGGGGGACGGCGGACAGCGAGTAGGGGTTGGGGGACCACCACAGGCTCTGGGTGAGGAACCGCCACCGGAAGAACTGGCCGGGTTCGGCCCCCAGCTCGTCGAGGCGGCGTCCCGAGATGTGGACGGAGACGACCCCGGGTCCCTCGTGCACGACGTGGCTCACCCTGAGCCGGTGCCGGAGGGCCCGCCGTACCGGGGTGAGGAACCGGTACCAGACGAGCACCGCCGCGACCCCGAGGTAGAGGGCGTACCAGGCCACCCGGGCGGCCTGGGCGCCCACGAACTCGTTACCGGTCGACAGTTGGTGCCCGAACGCCAGCCAGGCCGCGAGATAGGTGTAGAAGTGCAGGTGGAACCAGGTCTCGTAGCGCAGCCGGGGCCGGACGGCGCGGGCCGAGACGACGCCGACGCCGACCAGGAGCAGCACCGCCACGGTGGCCTGGAGCACGTCCGGATAGGAGAGGTTCAGCGTCACCGTCTCGCTCACCACGTCGGTGGCGTCGGCCACCGCGTAGCCCCAGATGGTCAGCAGCGTGTGCGCGACGGCCAGCCCGACGACGTACCGCCCGCCCATGGAGTGCCAGCGGGCGAGCTTGTCGGCCCCGATCCCGCGCTCCAGCGCGGGGACGCGGGCCATCAGCGCGAGCAGGACCGCGATCGCGTACCCGGCCAGGAGTCCCGTGATCCGACCGGCTCCGATCAGCCAGCCGTCCGGCCCGGAGACGTCGGCCGTGTTCACCCACCACAGACCCAGTACGGCGAGCCCGCCCGCGGCGATGACCGGCAGGACGGCCGCCGGACGGGCACGGGTGCCTCCCCGGGGGACGTCCCGCTGCCGATCGGTGACGGGGCCGGCGAGGGCGGTGCTCACGGGGTGTCTCCTTTCGTCGATCCGTGAGTCACAGTGGCAGCCGAACTTCTCGTTTCCCTATGAAAAGGGGCATACCTCGACAGTTCATAGGATTCTCAGAGGTGCTTCAGAGGGTCCGCATCGAGGACGGAGGGATCCTGATACCACCATGCGTGTGACTTCCCGTGATCTCCCCGAACTGCTCCGCCCGGACGGCACCCCCGTCCGCGTGCTCGTCGTCGACGACGAGCCCGATCTCGTCGAGGTGCTCGGCGCGGTGCTCCGCTACGAGGGCTGGGAGGTGCGCACCGCCGCCGACGGCGCCGCCGCGGTGAGCGTGGCCCGCGAGTTCCGCCCCGACGCCGTGCTTCTCGACGTCATGCTGCCCGACATCGACGGCATCGAGGTGCTGCGCCGTCTGCGCGCGGAGGCGCCGCACGTGTGCGTGCTGTTCCTGACCGCCAGGGACGCCGTGGAGGACCGGATCGCCGGGATAACCGCGGGCGGCGACGACTACGTGACCAAGCCGTTCAGCCTGGACGAGGTTCTCGCCCGGCTGCGCGGCCTGCTGCGCCGCTCCGGCATGGCCAGGACCGCCAGGGCCTCGGAGGCGGCCCGGCTGGTCGTGGGGGACCTGGTGATGGACGAGGACGCGCGGGAGGTGACCCGGGGCGGCGAGCTGGTGGAGCTCACCCCGACCGAGTTCGAGCTGCTGCGCCTGCTCATGCGCAACCCGCGCAAGGTGCTCAGCAAGGCCCAGATCCTCGAACGGGTCTGGTCCTACGACTTCGGCGGCCAGGCCCATGTCGTCGAGCTGTACATCAGCTACCTGCGCAAGAAGATCGACGCGGGACGCCCGCCGCTGATCCATACGGTGCGGGGCGTGGGATACGTCCTCAAACCATGAGACCGCGCACGCTCCGCGCCCGGTTGGTGGCAGGCGTGCTGGTCCTGCTCGCGTTCGCCTGCGCCACGATCGGCGTGGCCGCCTCCCTGGTGCTGGAACGCTTCATGGTGGAGCGGCTGGACCAGCAGTTGTCCATGACGGTCGGGAGGTTCGCCGCCAGCCTGGAGCACGGGGAGGGCAACGCCCGGCGCGCCGACAGCCGCGGGCAGTCCGTCGGCACCCTGGGCGTCCGCTTCGCGGGCGGACGGGTGACCGACGCCGCCGTGGTGGCCTCGACCACCGTGGACAACACCGGCCTCACCCTCTCCGACGCCGACGCCGCCGTCCTGGCCGCCGTTCCGGTGGACGGATGCGGCCACACCGTGGAGCTGTCCGCGCTGGACGACTACCGCGTCATGTCGATCACGGGGGCCGACGGCGACGTCCTCATCACCGGGCTCCCGCTGGAGGGCGTCAACGCCACGGTGCACCGCCTCCAGTTCGGCGAGGCGGTGGTGTTCGCCGTCGTCATGACGGTCGCCGGGGTGGCCGGAGCGATCTGGGTGCGGCTGTCCCTGCGTCCGCTGGAACGGGTGGCGGCCACCGCCCGGCGGGTCAGCACGCTTCCGCTCTCCAGCGGTGAGGTGGCGCTGCCGGATCGGGTGCCGGACGAGGACCCGCGGACCGAGATAGGCCAGGTGGGGGCGGCGTTCAACCGCATGCTCGGCCACGTGGGGGAGGCCCTCGCCCGCCGCCACGCCAGCGAGCAGCGGATGCGGACCTTCGCCGCCGACGCCGGCCACGAGCTGCGCACCCCCCTCGCGACCATCCGCGCTCACGTCGAACTGGCCCGCCGCAATCCCGGCGACGTGCCGGAGGAGGTGGCGCACGCCCTGGAGCGGATCGACGCGGAGTCCTCCCGCATGGGCACGCTCGTCGACGACCTGCTGTTGCTCGCCAGGCTCGACGCGGGCAGGCCGCTAGCCCGCGACCAGGTGGACCTGACCCGCTTGGTGATCGACGCGACCGGTGACGCGCGCGTCTCCGGGCCGGGACACCACTGGCGGCTGGAACTCCCGGAGGAGCCCGTCACGTTGGTCGGCGACGCGGACCGGCTCTACCAGGTGGTCGTCAACCTGCTGGGCAACGCACGCGCGCACACCCCGCCGGGCACCACGGTCACCGCCTCCGTGCGCGTTCCCGATCCCGGGAGGGCGGAGCTGACCGTGACCGACGACGGGCCCGGCATCCCCGAGGAGCTCCAGGGGGAGATCTTCGAACGGTTCGTCCGGGCCGACAAGGCACGCTCGCGCGCCCTGGGCGGCAGCGGCCTCGGGCTCGCCATCGTCAAGGCCGTGGTCGCCGCGCACGTCGGCACGACGGCCGTGGAGAGCCGCCCCGGCCGTACCGTCTTCCGGGTGACGCTTCCCATCTCCGGGTGACGTCTCCCGTGGTGCCACCCGTCATGGCACTACAGGTGGAGTAGTCTCAATCGGGATGCGACAGAACCAGGCGAGACGGGCCGCGCTGCTCGACGCCGCCATCGACGTGCTGGCCCGCGAGGGAGCGCGCGGGCTGACCTTCCGCGCCGTGGACGTCCAGGCCGGGGTGCCCGGCGGTACGGCGTCCAACTACTTCGCCAACCGGGACGACCTGCTCACCCAGGCGGGCGCGCGCATCTACGAGCGCCTGGAGCCGGACGCCGTGACCCTGGCCCGGAGCCTGGAGGGCCCCCGCGACCGCGAGCGGGTGGCCCAGCTCATGCACGACCTGGTCGGCCGGATCACCACCTACCGCACCGGCTATCTCGCCCTGCTGGAGCTGCGCCTGGAGGCGACCCGCAGGCCCGGCCTGCGCGCCGTGCTCACCCCCCGGATCAGGGCGGACGTCGACGCCAACGTGAACTACCACCTGAGCTCCGGCCTGCCCGGCGACGCCACGGCGGTCAAGTTGCTCTACATGGCCGTGAACTGGCTGATCGTGGAGCGGCTCACGCTGCCCGACGTCTTCGGAGACGAGGAACTGCACGACCTGGTCGAGCGCGCGGTCGAGCGCCTCGTCCCGGAAAGCCGCCCGGAGCGGTAGGGCGAAGCCCGGTGCGGCTCGGGGGCTCCGGCGCGTCGCCGGGTAAGCCCGAACCCGTGTCCGCCCCGAAACCGCCCGGTCCGCCACGGCTGAGGTTGACCTGATCCGTCCGGTGCGCGGTGGGTACGGCCCTCGCCAGGGCGGACGGGGGCGATCTAGCGTGATGGCCGTGAGTGAGGAAGAGACCGGCACGGGCCGGGTGGTCGTCCTGGTCCTGCCGGAGGTGAACCTGCTGGATCTCGGAGGTCCCGTGCAGGTCTTCGACGCGGCGGCGGGGCTGGGCGCCGGGTACCGGCTGGAGTTCGTGGCCGACGCCGAGGAGGCGGTCTCCGCGCAGGGGATCCGGCTGGCCGGGCTCGGTGCCCTGCCGCCGACCGGCGCCGGTGACCTGGTGCTGGTGCCGGGGCCTCGGCTGAGGTCTCCCGGGCCCGGTGCGCCGCTGGTGCCGGGGGCGGTCGTCGAGTGGCTGCGCGCCGTACGGCGGAGCGGGGCCCGGCTGGCGTCGGTGTGCACCGGCGCGGCGGCGCTGGGCGAGGCGGGACTGCTGGACGGCCGCCGGTGCACCACGCACTGGTCACTGGTCGAGGCGATGCGGCGGCGGTATCCGGCGGCCCGGGTCCTGGACGGAGTGTTGTACGTTCACGACGGCCCGGTGAGCACCAGCGCCGGGATCTCGGCAGGGATCGACCTGGCGCTGTCGCTGGTCGAACGCGACCACGGCCCCGAGATCACCGCCGCGGTCGCCAGGGAACTGGTGGTCTACATGCGTCGTGACGGCTCGGCCGCCCAGATCAGCCCCTTCCTCCAGTACCGCTCGCACCTGCATCCGGCCGTCCACCGTGTGCAGGACCACCTCGCCCAGAACCTGGAAAGGCCGCACACCCTCACCGAACTGGCGGCCGTCGCCCATCTGTCCCCGCGCGGCCTGAGCAGGGCGTTCGGCGCCGCCATCGGAATGAGTCCCCTGGAGTACCGGCAGCGGCTGCGCCTGGAACGGGCCTTGACCCTGCTGACCGAGACGGACCTCGGCGTGGAGGGGGTGGCGGCCCGCTGCGGTTTCCGTGACGCGAGGCACCTGCGCCGGCTGTTCGCCGCGAGGTACGGAATGCCGCCGTCCGCGGCCCGCAAGCACGTCCGCTGACCGGCGGACGCCGGCGTTCCCCCTACCTTCCACCTACCTTTCCCCGGGCCTTCCCCCGGCCTTCCCCGGGCCTTTTCCCGGGCCGGGAGGCAGACCCGCCGACCGGCGGGCACCGGTGTCGCCCCCACCTTTCCCGGCCCGTGCCCCTCGCTCTGCCGCACCGCCGCGTGTCCCGCCCCCACCACGTCCCACACCGTCGCGCCGCCGTGCCCGTACGGCCGCGTCGCGATCTCGCCCTGCCGAGCCACCGCTCGACCAGGAACGTCTGAGAAGAGAGCCCTATGTCCGCTGCCCGCATCCACCCGGCCACATCGCGTGTGCTGCCGAGCCTCCTGCGCCGTGCTGGGCGTGCCCTGCCGGGGATCGTCCTGTTCCTGGTCACGTTGGGGGGAATCTGCGCCGCGGGCGTCGCGACCGCCATGGGCGAGAGCTACCCCGCGTTCGACCGGCCCCTCGGGGGCCCGTCGTCTCCCGGCCTGCCCCGGCCCAAGCCGATCCCCGGCGGTCGGATCACCGTCGCGGTGGTGGTCGGCGGCACCGGCTCGGTCACCGCGGACGTCCTCGCCCCCTATGAGGTCTTCTCCCGATCCGACCGGTTCGCCGTCTACACCGTCGCCGCCAGGCGGATCCCGGCCGCGCTCTCCGGCGGCCTGCACCTGCTGCCCGACCACACCCTGGACGAGATCGCCTCCGGGGCCCTCGCCGAACCGGACGTGGTGGTCGTGCCCGCGGTCGCCGATCCGGGAGGGGGCGCCGAGGCGCCGCTGCGCGCGTGGATCACGGCCAGGTTCCGGCACGGCGCCCGCGTCCTGGGGGTCTGCGCGGGGGCCGAGCTCCTCGCGGAGACCGGCCTGCTCGACGGGCGCCGGGCGACCTCCTTCTGGGCCAACCTCGATTCGCTTGAGCGGGCCTATCCGAGGACGCGCTGGGAGCGTGGCCAACGCTACGTCGAGGACGGCGCGGTCATCACCACCGCCGGCGTCACCTCCGGTACCGTCGGGGCCCTGCGGCTGGTCGAAGCGCTCGCGGGGACCGCCGAGGCCCGGCGGATCGGCGCCGGACTCCACTATCCCGGCTGGACCCCGGACGGTCCGACCGCGATCACCGCCAATCACCTCGCCCCGTCCGACCTGCCCTACGTCCTGAACGCCGCCTTCCCGTGGCTGCGTCCCACGGTCGGCATCGGGCTGGTCGACGGGGTGGGGGAGATCGACGTCGCGGCCGCGTTCGAGGTCTACTCCGGGGTCTCCTTCGCCGCCCGTGCGATCCCGGTCGGTGCGACCGGAACGGTCACGACCCGGCACGGCGTGGTCCTGCTCACCGAGCCCGCGGGCGGGACCGTGCCGAATCCGGCGCGGTTCCTGATCCCCGGTGTGCGGAGCGTGAGTGATGCCGGACCGGTCCTGACGCGCTGGGCGTCGAGCCGCGGCCTCACTCCGCGCCTGCCCGGGGGCGGCCGGAGGGACACCGAGTTCGGGTTCGACCCGGTGCTCCGCGACCTCGCCGCCGACGCCGACGCGGCCACGGCCAGGAGCACGGCCAAGTTCTCCGAATATCCGGCCGGGCACCTGGTGCTGGGGGGCGCCTCCTGGCCCTGGCGGCCGACCGCGCTCCTCGCCGCCGCCCTGGCCGTCTCGGCGGGGGCGGGCCTGCTGCCCGCGGCCGTACGGCATTCGCTCACCCGTCGCGCCGCGGCCTCGGCGGCGCCATGACCATGATCAGGTCATCGATCAGGTCATCGGGCTCGGGATCCTTCGCGACCGACGACCTTGTCCCGCCCGATGTCGCCGCCGATGGCGGCAAGGCCGGGGACGCGCGGTCCGGAGGCCGAAAGGGCGGTCAGTCCTTCCGGGGGCCGGTGTCCCGTCTGGCGGGGGTCCGGCGGTCGGCCTCGTCGGCCAGCTGGTCCTCCACGATCGCGCACCAGCGATGCCACCGGGCCAGGTCGAGGTGCTCGTCCACATCTCCCACCCCGGCCCTGGCCATGAGCTCGTGGTTGGTCGCCGCGGACTCGTGCGCGTCGACCAGGGCGTGGTGGCCGTGATTGGCGAGTGCCTCGCTCACCGCCAGGTTCACGGCTATCTCCCCCATCGTCCTGGGCCGCCCAAGAGGCTTGTCCTCGGCGCCGCCCTCACGGGATCCGTGGCTCTCAGACTCGTCACTCATACAGCCTGAGTGCCCACACGTTCGTGGAACTATCTGGGAACTTCGGTGGGATATGAGGGCTTACGGCAGCTTCCGGGGCACGCGGTACCGCCCGCCGCCGGCCCCCGCAGGGCCTTCGCGTCCCCGGGGTGTCCTCCCTGGGCCGCCGGGCTTTTCCGGCTTTCCACCAGGAAATACTCTGCCCGCATGATTGAAGTGAAACTGCGTGGCTGGCGGCCCGACGACGCCGGGGTCGTGATCGACGCGTTCGGGTCGCCGGACATGGCGGAGCAGGCCGCGCGGCCGATCGACACGCCCAGGGCGGCGCTGGAGTGGATGGGGATGTGGGGTTTCCGGGACGACGCCCAGGCCTTCGCGGTCGTGGTCGGCGGCCAGGTCGTGGGGAACGTCGCGGTGAGCAACATCGACTCGCACGACACCGGCTGGGTGTCCTACTGGACGGCGGCGCACGCCAGGGGGCGGGGGGTGGCCGTGGCGGCGGTCCTGAAGCTGGCGGACTGGGCTTTCAGGGAGCGGGGGCTGTTCCGCCTCGAACTGGGACACCGGCTGAACAACACGGCCTCCTGCGCGGTGGCGACCAGGGCGGGCTTCCTGCTCGAGGGGGTCGAGCGGGCCAAGCTGAGGTACGGCGGCGTCCGGTACGACGTGGAGCGGCACGCCCGTCTGGCCACCGACTGACCGTCGACCGGCCGCCCGCCCGCGTGGCGGGAGGCGACGGGGTCGTCGTCCGGTCGTCGTCCGCCGGTCGCCCGGTCGTCACGCGGCCGTCATTCGATCGCGGTCCGGTAGTCCTTGGGAAAGAACGGGTCTTCGCGAGCCATCCCGACCCCCCGGGGTTTCCCGTTTTTCCTGACGGTAGAGTGGCCAAAGCTCATATTTCTTCAAGCGAGGAAGAGGACGGCGGCAAGGGGTGGCAAATTCGCCCCGCGTTCGGCGTTCAGGGCCATCCGCAACGCCCGTGCACTCCGAACACCTCTGGTTGAAAGCGATGAAGCCCCAGGGACAAAGGGGCGGCGATCAGAGGCGTGAGTGGTTCGTATTCAGTGAAATGTGGAGTTTCGCTATGAGTGGGAACCCGTACCGCCCGGAACGCGTCCCCATTGGTGAGAGGGGGAGACGAGCCATGGTGGACATCGTCACGGACATCGAGGGACTGATCCGGCCGGAGGCCGGCCTCGCGACACAGGCGGCACTGGCCCGCGGCGGGGAACTGGAGAGGGCCGACGCGGTGCAGGTGGTCCGCTTCAGCCGGCTTCAGGTCACCGCCGAGGTGGACGACGCGGCCGCCTGCGTGCAGTTCCAGGTCGTCGACGGAGCCCTGCGCTGGTACTGCACCTGCGATTCAGGGCGAAACGGGGTCTTCTGCGCGCACTGTGTCGCGACGGCCCAGGCGGTCGGCAGGAGGACCGCTCACTCGCCGGGGAGCAGGACCGACAGGAACGCCTCTCCCGCGGTGTCGTCGGCGACGGCGTCGGTGAGCACGGTCCGGATCGCCTCGTAGGCCGCGCGGTCGGTGGTCCGCAGTATCCCCGAGCGTGACCAGACCAGCACGTGCTCTCCGGCGGGCAGCCAGGCCAGGTCGGTCAGGCAGTCGTAGAGCGCGTCGAGGTTGTGCCCGAAGTAGTCGGGAAACGACAGCGCCGCGGCGATCGCGGACATGGCCTCGGCGGAGGTGGTGATCTCCGAGCCGTCGATCCGGTGGACGAAGGTCCCGCTCCGCGGGGCCCCGCCGGTTTCCGCGGCCGCGGTGGTGCCCGCGGCTCCCACGACCCGCACCGCCTCGGTGGTCTCCGGCGCGTCCTCGGCCTTCGCCGCCCCGAGCACGGTCTCCGAGAGCTCCGCGCTCCGCGTGCCCTCCCCGGGCGTCGTGCCCCCGGAGACCCCCGCGGTTCCCGTGGCCCCCGTGGCCCCTCCGGCCCCTGCAGTGGCCTCCAGTGCCCGCAGGGTTTCCCCGGCGTGCGGCCCTTCTTCGAACGTTCCCCTGGGCACCGCCGATCACCTCCGCACGTCGACGGCGACGAAGGACCGGTAGTGGTCGCCGGTGTAGTAGATCTCCTCGGTCCCGCCGCCGCTGATCAGCCGCCGCGCTCCCCGGTCGTGGCTGCCCGGGGTGGGGACGGTGTACTCGTGGTAGTAACCCCGGTTCCTGATCGGCAGGCGACGCTCCCGGTTCTGGAAGACCACGCCGTCGCGCGGGTAGGGGAACGGGCCGCCGCTGAGGATGAGTCGCCAGGTGGCGGCGGCCTCGGGGGGCAGCGCGGACAACGCCCTTACCGGCAGTGTCCCGGTCTTCGCCGGGGCGGGCCGGGGAGCGTCGGTGTCGCCGCCGGTGTCGCTGCCGGTGTCGCTGCCGGTGTCGCTGCCGGTGCCGGCCCCTGCGGACGGCGAGGCACGGCCGGTGACGCCTGGTCCCGCGGTCGTCGTGGACGAGGTGCGGGCGCTCGCGGCTTGGTCGGCGGGTGCGCACCCGGACAGCAGCAGCGCGGCGGGCAGTAGCAGAGCAGACAGAAAAGCGGCGATTCCCCGATGCGTCACCTGGCCAAGTTACCCGGGGGCGAACCAGGAAAAACGATCGGGTGTGTGTGATCAACGGCAAGGATTGGACAGGCATTGTCTAGTTGTCAGACAATGTGGGCATGAAGTTCGCCGTCATCGGAGCCGCCGTGCTCTGGGGCACCGCGGGCACCGCCGGACTGCTCGCCGCCGGGGTCGATCCGATCTCCCTGGCGGCAGCCCGTCTGGTGCTCGGCGGCCTCGTGCTCGTGGTCGCCGCCCGGCGGGTCCTGCCCCTGCTGCCCCGCCGGAGCCCGCTTCCGCTGGCCGCGGTCGCCGTGGCCGCCTACCAGCTCTGTTTCTTCGCGGCGGTCAGCCGGACGGGGGTGGCCGTCGGCACCGTGGTCGCCATCGGCAGCGGTCCCGTCTTCACCGGGCTGCTGTCCTGGCTGCTCGACCGCAGGCCGCCGACCCGGCGCTGGGCGGGGGCGACCGCGGTGGCCGTCGCGGGCTGTGCCGTACTGACCGGCGGGGGAGGCCAGGTGCGGCTGGACGGCGTCCTGATCGCGCTGTTCGGCGGTCTGCTCTACGCGTTCTACGCGGTGACGGCCGCCCGGGTGATCGGCGCGGGAGCCCCGTCCGACGGGGTGATGGCCGCGATGTTCGGCGGGGCCGCCGTCGTGATGTTCCCCGTCCTGCTGTGGACGGGCACCGCCTGGCTCACCGAACCGCGCGGCCTGCTCACCGCGGTCTACCTCGGCTGCGTGACCACCGCGCTGGCCTACGTCCTGTACGGCAGGGGCCTGCGCACCACCCCCGTCGCGACCGCGGCGACCCTCGCGCTGGCCGAGCCCGCGGTCGCCGCCCTGCTGGGTGTCGTGGTGCTCGGCGAACGGCTCACCCTCGTCTCGGCCTGCGGGCTGGTGCTGCTCGGCGCGAGCCTGGTCGTGGTGGCCCTGCCGGACCGCCGGGCGGCGGCGTTAGGGTCGTCGGCGTGACCATCCCGCTCCGTCCCGTCTCCGCCGTCTCCGCCCTCGCCGACGCCCTGCGCACGCGGGTGCTCTCCGGCGAGATGGCCCCGGGCACCGCGCTGCCGGAACAGGAACTGTCGGCCCTGTACGGGGTGGCCCGCCCGACCGTCAGGGAGGCGCTGGCCGTGCTCGTCCACGAGGGGCTGCTCAGGCGCGAACGCCACCGCAGCGCCCAGGTGGCCGAGGTGACCGTGGCCGACCTGGAGGACCTGATGTTCGTCAGGCGCCCCCTGGAGGACCTGATGGCCACCACGCTCGCCGGGCGGCGGGTCGAGGGGGCCGACCTGGCGCTGGCGCGGATGGCCGCGCTGCCGGGCGACGCCCCCTGGGCCGACGTGGTGGCCGAGCACATGGCGCTGCACCAGGCACTGATCGTGGCGGTCGGGAGTCCCCGCCTTGAGCGGCTCTACTCCGCGCTGGCCGCCGAGACGCGGCTCGGCCTGGTGCGGCTGCGCGCCGTCTACACCGACAGGGAGGTGCTGGTGGCCGAGCACCGGGACCTGCTCGACGCGATCGGCGAGGGCCCCGGGGAGGCCGCCAGGCGGGCCGTGGCCGCGCACCTCGACCACGGCTGGGGCGAGTAGGGCCCTTCCGTCCCTCGGGGAGGGGTGACTGTCCGTCGCCGTTTGGTTTTTCACGGATACATGGGCTGTTCGTGTGACGTCATGGACCCGGTGAGGGATGACCGAAAGTATGCGCCGGGTGCCGACTTACGCACTTCTCTTGCACGCGATGCCCTGATGTCGTCACAATCGCGGCCATGCACGGCAATTCAGTGCCGGACTCCTACGTGTACGTCACCGAAGAAGGCGTGACCCGCCACTACGCGGACGGCAGCGTCGACGCCCTCGCGTGGGAGGACGTCGTCGAGGTGCGGGTGGTGGGTGATACGGACTCAGACATCCTGTACATCCTGCTCGACCGAGTCGGTGAGGTCTGTGTGGTGCCCGAGTCGGCGACCGACACCACCTTCCTCGCCCGGCTCCGCTACCTGCCGGATTTCGACGTGGACCGGCTCGGCGAGGCGGTCGAGACCGTCGGCGACGGCTACGTCGTCGTCTGGCGCAGCCCGGATCCGCCGTCCCCGCTGCCCGATTTCGAGTACGACTGATGGGCTTGGTCCGGACGCGGACCGGGTCGACAGGACGGTCGAACCTACACCTTTGGACCGTTCCGTCAAGATGCTCTCTCTGTACCTATTAGGCCAGTAGTGGACAGTTGGTCGGTATTCCCCTGTGGAAAGTTGATCACTAGGATTTCCATGGGTATCCACGCGCCTGGTGCATTCGGGAAAGCTGTCAACCAATGAAATGAGATGCGCGTCCCGTTACCTGGTAACGATGGGGCATCTGGGTGGGGTGGGGTATGAGAGTGGGGACAGAGGAGCCCGCCGCTGCGCTCCTCGATGATTCGGCACGGACCGCTCCAAGTATTTGGACACGGTCGTACGCCCGGATCCTTCTGGCCGGAGATCTCGCGTGCGCCGTCGTCGCGTGTGAGGCGGTTCTGGGGGTCCGGCTCTGGTTCGGTGCCTTCATCCCCAGGACGGAGGCGCTGTTCGGCCTGGGGCTAGCCCTGGCGTGGCCGCTGTTCCTGGCGGTCGGGGGCGCTTACCGCAAGCGTGCGCACGGCGAGGGAACGGAGGAGTTTCGGGCGGTTTTCGATGGCGGGGTGGGTTTGACGGCCGCTGTCGCAATTGGGGCTTATGCCACACAAACGCTGATCGCTCGTAGCTTTGTGATGGCGATGCTCCCCCTCGCCCTGGTGCTCACGATCATCTTCCGGTACCGGATGCGCAAACGGCTGCACCGGCGCCGCTCCCTGGGGGAGTACATGCGCCAGGTCGTCGCCGTCGGGCACCGCGAGTCGGTGCTCGATCTGGTGATGCAGCTGCGCAGGCAGCCCCACCACGGCATGACCGTCGCCGCCGCCTGTTTGCCTTCCGGGCCGGATTCCATGGACGTCGACGGGATCCCGGTGCTGGGGAGCTTCAGCGACGTCGCCGCGGTGGTCGCCAAGGTCGACGCGGACGCCGTGGCCATTCTGGCCTGCCCCGAGCTGGACGGCGTGGCACTGCGCCGGATCGCCTGGGGACTGGAGGACGCGCGTACCGACCTGTTCGTGGCGCCCGCGCTCATGGACGTGGCCGGCCCGCGCATCAGCATCCGCCCGGTGGCGGGGATGCCCCTGCTCCACGTGGAGCACCCCGAGTTCGACGGTGCCAAGCAGCTCGCCAAGAGCCTGTTCGACCGGGTCGGCGCGAGCATGGCCCTGCTTCTGCTGGCCGTACCCATGTTGGTCATCAGCGTGCTGATCCGCGTGACCAGCCCGGGGCCCGCGCTGTTCCGCCAGACCCGGGTGGGCAGGGGCGGCAGGGAGTTCGAGGTCGTGAAGTTCCGCACCATGGTCAACGACGCGGAACGGCTCAAAATCGCACTTCAGCAGCAGAACGAGTTCGACGGCGTGCTGTTCAAGATGAGGAACGATCCACGTATCACCCGCGTGGGAGCCTTCCTGCGCCGCTACTCCCTGGACGAGTTGCCGCAGTTGCTCAACGTGATCCGAGGGGAGATGTCGCTCGTCGGGCCACGCCCGCCGCTGCCCGACGAGGTCGAGCAGTACGGCGCCGACGTGCGCCGCCGCCTGGTCGTCAAGCCGGGCATGACCGGCCTGTGGCAGGTCAGCGGACGCTCCGACCTGAGCTGGGAGGAGTCGGTCCGCCTGGACCTGCGCTACGTCGAGAACTGGTCGCTCTTTCTGGACCTGCAGATCCTGTGGAAGACCTGGAGCGCCGTCACCGGTGGAGAAGGGGCCTACTAGCCGTGAAAGCTCTCGTGCTCGCCGGGGGGTCGGGCACCCGGCTCCGGCCGATCACCCACACTTCGGCCAAACAACTCGTTCCCGTCGCCAACAAGCCGGTGCTCTTCTACGGCCTGGAGGCCATCGCCGCCGCGGGGATCCGCGATATAGGGATCGTCGTCGGCGAGACGCAGGCCGAGATCGAGGCGGCCGTCGGTGACGGCTCCGCGCTCGGCCTGCAGGTGACCTACCTGCGGCAGCAGGCCCCGCTCGGGCTCGCCCACGCGGTGCTGATCGCCCGCGACTACCTGGGCGACGACGACTTCGTCATGTATCTCGGCGACAACTTCATCGTCGGCGGCATCGACGGCATCGTGGGCCGCTTCGCCCGTGACCGGCCCGCCGCGCAGATCATGCTCACCCAGGTCGGCGACCCCCGGCAGTTCGGCGTCGCCGAGCTCGACGCCGACGGGCGGGTGGTCGGGCTCGAGGAGAAGCCGTCCGTCCCCAAGAGCGACCTCGCACTCGTCGGCGTCTACCTGTTCACCCCCGCCATCCACCAGGCCGTGGCCGAGCTCAAGCCGTCGTGGCGGGGCGAGCTGGAGATCACCGACGCGATCCAGTGGCTGATCGAGCGTGGACACCGGATCGAGTCGACCACCATCTCCGGCTACTGGAAGGACACCGGCAACGTCACCGACATGCTCGAGGTCAACCGGCTGGTGCTGGAGTCCCTGGACGGCCGCCTCGACGGCCGGGTCGACGACGCCAGCGAGCTGATCGGCCGGGTGGTCGTCGAGGCCGGCGGAGTGGTCGAGCGGTCCCGCATCGTCGGCCCGGCGATCATCGGTGCGGGAGCGCGGATCGTCGACAGCTACATCGGCCCCTTCACCTCCATCGCGGCCGACTGCGTGGTCGACACCAGCGAGATCGAGTACTCGATCGTGCTGCCCAGGGCCTCGATCTCCGGGGTGTCACGGATCGAGGCCTCGCTCATCGGCCACGACGTCGAGGTCACCCCCGCCCCCAACACCCCCAGAGCCCACCGCCTCGTGCTGGGCGATCACAGCAAGGTGCAGATCAGCTCATGAAGGTCTTGGTCGTCGGCGGGGCCGGGTTCATCGGCTCCCACTACGTCCGCACGCTCAGCGCGGACGGCATCGCGGTGACGGTTCTCGACAAGCTCACCTACGCCGGCAATCCGGCGAACCTGGAGGGCTCGGCGCACGAGTTCGTGCTCGGCGACGTCTGCGACGCCGAACTCCTGGCCGAGGTGGTTCCCGGTCACGACGTCGTCGTCAACTTCGCGGCGGAATCCCACGTGGACCGGTCCATCGAGGGGGCCGGGGAGTTCGTCCGGACCAACGTGCTCGGCACCCAGACCCTGATGCAGGCGTGCCTGGAGGCGGGCACGCCGCGGGTGGTCCAGGTCTCGACCGACGAGGTCTACGGGTCGATCGACATCGGCTCGTGGAACGAGGACGCGCCGCTGCGCCCGCGCTCGCCGTACTCGGCGTCCAAGGCGGGCGGGGACATGATCGCCCGCGCCTACGCGGTCACCCACGGCCTGCCGGTGTCGATCACCCGCTGCGGCAACAACTACGGCCCCTACCAGTATCCGGAGAAGGTGGTCCCCCTCTTCGTCACCAACCTGCTCCAGGGGCGCAAGGTCCCGCTCTACGGCGACGGCGGCAACATCAGGGACTGGATCCACGTCGCCGACCACTGCGCGGGCATCCGGCTCGTCGCGGAGCGGGGCGAGCCGGGCGAGGTGTACCACATCGCCGGTACGGCCGAGCTGACCAACACCGAGCTCACCGCGCGGCTGCTGGAGGCCTGCGACGCGAGCTGGGACATGGTCGAGTACGTCGAGGACCGCAAGGGACACGACCGCCGCTACTCCCTGGACGACTCCCGGCTGCGCGCCCTCGGCTACCGTCCCTCGGTGCCGTTCGAGCGAGGCCTGGCCGCCACGGTCCGCTGGTACGTCGACAACCCGGACTGGTGGAAGGCCGCCCTGGGCGAGCGCGGCGGGCCCCCGGGAGCGGGCGGGCACGGCACGGGCGAGGGGCGGGACGGGGCCGAGGCGGCCGAGCCCGGCGAACCGGCCGGTGAGAACGGATGAGCCGGTGGCTGGTCACCGGCGCCTCCGGCATGCTCGCGGCCGAGGTGCTGGGCCGCCTGCGGGCCGAGGGGGAACAGGTCGTCGGGCTGCGCAGGGACGACCTCGACCTCCGTGACGGGCGGGCCGTACGCGACGCGGTGGCGGAGTGCGGGCCGGACGTCGTGGTGAACTGCGCGGCCTGGACGGCGGTCGACGACGCCGAGACGCACGAGGAGGAGGCGCTCGCCGTCAACGGGCACGGGGTGCGGGCGCTGGCCGAGGCGTGCGAGCGCGCCGGCGCGCGGCTGATCCAGCCCTCGACCGACTACGTCTTCGACGGGACCTCGCTGGACCCCTACCGCGAGGACGCGCCGACCTCGCCGATCAACGCCTACGGGCGCACCAAGCTCGCCGGTGAGCAGGCCGTGCTGGAGGTGCTGCCGGAGACCGGTTACGTGGTGCGGACCGCCTGGCTGTACGGCGCGGCCGGCCGGAACTTCGTCGCCACCATCGCCGGCCTGGAGAAGTCCAGGCCGGCCCTGGACGTCGTCGACGACCAGCACGGCCAGCCCACCTGGGCCGGTGACCTGGCCGGCTGGATCGTGGAGCTCGCGCGGGCGGCCCCCGAGGCCGGGGTCTACCACGCGACCGGTTCGGGCCGGGCGAGCTGGTACGACTTCGCGAGAGAGATCTTCACGCTGGTCGGCGCGGACCCGGGCCGGATCAACCCGGTCTCCTCGAAGGAGTTCCCGCGCCCGGCGCCGCGCCCGGCCTACAGCGTGCTCGGGCACGACCGCTGGAACCGGGCGGGGCTGCCGCCGATGCGGGACTGGCGAGAGGCGCTGCGGGAATCCGATGTGCTCCGTTGACGGCGACGCCCGCGGCGGCGCGGGCTTGGGCGCCGCCGTGCGTCAGGGGGCGGTGCGTGCGGTGAGGGCGTCGTAGTGGGACAGGCACTTGTCGTAGTCGGGCAGCAGGCCCGCCTCCAGGGCCTCCTTGAGGGTCGGGGCGGCGGCGTCCTTGTCCGACAGGATCGGCTCCACGTCGGCGGGCCAGTCGATGCCGATGGCCGGGTCGAGGGGGTGGACCTCGTGCTCGCGCCCGGGGGCGTACGGCTGGGAGCACAGGTAGACGATCGTGGCCTGCTCGCTGAGCGCCATGAACGCGTGGCCGATTCCCTCGGCGACGTAGAGGCCGCGGCGGGACTCGTCGTCCAGGCGCACCGCCTCCCAGCGGCCGAACGTGGGCGAGCCCACCCGGATGTCCACGACGACGTCGAGGACGGCCCCGGAGACACACGTCACATACTTGGCCTGGCCCGGCGGCACGTCCGCGAAGTGGATGCCGCGCAGGACGCCCCGGCGGGAGACCGAGCAGTTGACCTGGGCGAGATCCATCCGATGGCCGAGGGATTCCTGCAGGTCGGCGGCACGGTAGCTCTCCAGGAAGGCGCCGCGCTGGTCGGTGTGGACGCGCGGCGTATGGCACCAGGTTCCGTCGATGCTGAGGGGTTCCATGGGCCGAAGCATGACACAGCGAGGGGCTGTAACACCCCCGGACCGCCGGGCGAAATCCTAGGGTTCGCCCTCGATGAAATGATCTTGATGGATACCGGTCGAGCCGCGTCGTGCGGCGAGGGAGCGTATTGATGACAACGTGCCGGCTGTGCGGTTCGACGAGCCTTGCCAGCGTCGTCGACCTCGGGGCGACACCGCCCTGCGAGCGGTTCCTGACCGCCGGGCAGCTCGACGAGCCCGAGGTCACCTACCCGCTGCACCTGAGGGTGTGCACCGGCTGCTGGCTGGCGCAGATCCCGCCGCTGATCACGCCGGAGGACACCTTCACCGAGTACGCCTACTTCTCGTCGTTCTCGACGTCGTGGGTCGAGCACGCGAGGGAGTTCGTGGACGGGGCGGCCGACCGCCTCGGGCTGGGTGCGGACTCGTTCGTGGTCGAGGTGGCCAGCAACGACGGCTACCTGCTCAAGCACGTGGTCGACCGGGGGATCAGGTGTCTCGGCGTCGAGCCGTCGAAGAACGTCGGCCAGGCGGCCAGGGACAAGGGCGTGCCGACCCTCACCGCGTTCCTCGGCCCGGAGACGGGCGCCGAGGTGCGCCGGGAGCACGGACCGGCCGACCTCGTGGTGGCCAACAACGTCTACGCCCACATCCCCGACGTCATCGGCTTCACCGAGGGCCTGCGCGCGCTGGTGGCGGACGACGGCTGGGTCTCCATCGAGGTCCAGCACCTGCTGACGCTGATGGAGCTCAACCAGTACGACACGATCTACCACGAGCACTTCCAGTACTACACGGTCGCCTCCGCGCAGCGCGCCCTGGCCTCGGGCGGCCTGTCCCTGGTCGACGTCGAGCTGCTGCCGACGCACGGCGGGTCGATCCGCCTGTGGGCGCGTCCCCAGGAGGTGGCGGGCGAGCCCGGCGCGCGGGTGACCGAGGTGCTCGCCGCGGAGAAGGCGGCCGGGCTGCACGAGCTGTCGGGATACGCCGAGTTCGCCGCGCGGGTGGCCACGGTACGGCGCGAGCTGCTGAGGTTCCTCGTCGAGGCCGCCGAGCAGGGCAGGAGCGTGGTCGGCTACGGCGCCCCGGGCAAGGGCAACACGCTGCTCAACCACTGCGGGATCCGCGCGGACCTGCTCCAGTACACCGTTGACCGCAACCCCTACAAGCACGGCAGGTTCACTCCCGGCACGCGGATCCCGATCGTGGCGCCCGAGCGGATCGCCGAGGACCGTCCCGACTACGTGCTGGTCCTGCCCTGGAACCTCCGCGAGGAACTCACCGTCCAGCTGTCCTACATCCACGAGTGGGGCGGCCGGCTGGTCTTCCCCATCCCCAATCTGGAGATCGTCGAGGTGAATCCGTGAAGGTCGTCCTCTTCTGCGGTGGGTACGGAACGCGGATGCGCAGCGGCACCCCGGGTGACGTACCCAAGCCGATGCAGCTCGTCGGCCCCCGGCCGCTCATCTGGCATGTGATGCGCTACTACGCCCACTTCGGGCACACCGAGTTCATCCTGTGCCTCGGCTACGGAGCGCACCACATCAAGGACTTCTTCCTCAACTACCAGGAGACCACCTCCAACGACTTCATCCTGCGCGGCGGAGAGGTCCAGCTGCTGTCCACCGACATCTCCGACTGGTCGATCTCGTTCGTGCAGACCGGCATCGACTCGCCGATCGGCGAGCGGCTGCGCCGGGTCCGCGACCACCTCGACGGCGACGAGATCTTCCTGGCCAACTACGCCGACGTGCTCACCGACGCGCCGCTGCCGGAGATCATCGACCGCTTCGCCGCCTCCGACGCGGGCGCGTCCATGATGGTCGTCCCGCCGACGGAGACCTTCCACTGCATCGAGCTGGCCGAGGGCGGCATGGTCGGCGGGATCACGCCGGTCAGCGAGATGGCGCTGTGGATCAACGGCGGATACTTCGTGCTCCGCCAGGAGGTCTTCGACCACATCCCGCCGGGCGGCGACCTCGTCGCCGACGGCTGCGGCGGGCTGGCCAAGGACGGGCGGCTGCTCGCCTACCCCCACCGCGGCTACTGGAAGCCGACCGACACCGTCAAGGAGCGGATCGCCCTCGACGAGGCGTACTCGCGCGGCGACCGGCCGTGGGCGCTGTGGGAACGGGAACCGGCGGTGCGCACCGCATGATCGGCTTCAAGCCCCCCGCGGTGAACCGGGTCGCGCTGCTGGCCGCCCACTGCGACGACATCGCGATCGGCGCGGGCGGCAGCCTGCTGACCCTCTGCTCGGCCCGGCCCGGCCTCCAGGTGGACGCGCTGGTGCTCTCCGGCGGCGGCACGGAACGGGAGGACGAGGAGCACGCGGCGCTGACCGCCTTCTGCCCCGGCGCCGACCTGCGGCTCACCGTGCTCAAGATGCCCGACGGACGGCTTCCGGCGAACTGGGAGGAGGCGAAGGAGGCCGTGGAGGACCTGCGTTCCCGCACCGAGCCCGACCTGCTGTTCGCCCCGCACCCCGGGGACGCGCACCAGGACCACCGCGGCCTGGCGAAGCTGGTGCCCACCGCCTTCCGCGACCACCAGGTCCTCGGCTACGAGATCGTCAAGTGGGACGGCGACCTCGGACGCCCCTCGGTCTACCAGGCGCTCACGCCCGAGGTGGCCGAGCAGAAGGTGGCGCTGCTCCAGCGGCACTACCCCTCACAACGGCAACGCCCCTGGTACGACCGCGAGGCGTTCCTCGGGCTGGCCCGCATCCGCGGCATCGAGTGCCAATCGCGGTACGCGGAGGCGTTCCACACCAACAAGCTGACTCTCGACCTGGCTGGAGGATGAACCGGATGCGCGTGCTGCTGACCGGGCACCAGGGATACCTGGGAAGTGTGATGGCCCCGGCGCTCGCCGAGGCGGGCCACGAGGTGATCGGCCTGGACTCCGGGCTGTTCGCCGACTGCCTGCTGGGACCCGCGCCCGACGACCCCGCGGGCCACCGGGTCGACCTGCGGGACGTCACCGCCGCCGAGCTGGCCGGAGTCGACGCCGTGGTGCACCTCGCCGCGCTGTCGAACGACCCGCTCGGTTCGCTGGCGCCCGAACTGACCTACGACATCAACCACCACGCCTCGGTGCACCTGGCCAAGCTGGCCCGTGACGCGGGTGTGCGGCGGTTCCTGTACGCCTCCACCTGCTCTGTCTACGGTGCCTCGGGCGGAGACGAGCTCGTCGGGGAGGACGCGCCGCTGCGCCCGGTGACCCCCTACGCCGAGTCCAAGGTCCGCGTCGAGGACGACCTGGCCGAACTGGCCGACGACGACTTCACCCCGGTGTTCATGCGCAACGCGACCGCGTTCGGGTTCTCGCCCCGGCTGCGCGCCGACATCGTATTGAACAACCTGGTGGGGCACGCGCTGCTGACCGGCGAGGTGCGGGTGCTGTCCGACGGCACCCCGTGGCGTCCGCTGGTCCACGCCGCGGACATCGCCGACGCCTTCGTCCAGGCGCTGACCGCGCCCAGGGAGGCCGTGCACGCCAAGGCGTTCAACGTGGGCACCGAGCGCAACAACGTGACCGTCGCGGAGATCGCCGCCGAGGTCGTCGAGGCGGTGCCCGGCTCCACGCTGGTGATCACCGGCGAGGCGGGCGCGGACCCGCGGTCCTACCGGGTGGACTTCTCCCGCGTCCGCGCCGCGCTGCCCGGCTACGACGCGCGCTGGACCGTCAAGGCGGGCGCGGCCGAGCTGGTCGATACCTACCGGCGTTTCGAGCTGACCGAGCGGGACTTCCAGCACCGCTTCACCAGGCTCGCCCGGCTCGCGGCCCGGACCGCGGAGGGCACCGTCGACGACACGCTGCGGCCACGTGAGGCGGCCGTCGGTGACAGCTGACGCCCAGGCCGGACCGTCCGGGCAGGAGGGCCGCGAGACCGAGGGACGTGAGATGCACGCCCTGGTCGAGCGGCTCTATCCGCTCTGCCGGAGCATCACCGGCGACGGGGTGCGCCGTACGCTGGAGATCGTCTCCGAGTCGGTGCCGCTGGAGGTCAGCGAGGTTCCGACGGGCACGGAGGTCCTCGACTGGACCGTGCCCAGGGAGTGGAACATCCGCGACGCCTACGTCAAGGACCCCTCGGGCGCCCGGGTGGTCGACTTCGCCGAGTCCAACCTCCACGTGGTCGGCTACAGCGTGCCGGTCTCGGCGACCATGACCCTCGACGAGCTGCGCGGGCACCTGCACACGCTGCCCGAGCAGCCGGACCTGATCCCGTACCGGACCAGCTACTACGCCGAGACCTGGGGCTTCTGCCTGCGCGAGAACACCCTGGCGGGCCTCGGCGACGGCCCCTACGAGGTCGTGATCGACTCGACGCTGGCCGACGGCCACCTGACCTACGGCGAGCACGTGGTGCCGGGCCGGGTCGCGGACGAGGTGCTCATCTCCTGCCACGTCTGCCACCCCTCGCTGGCCAACGACAACCTGGCGGGCGTCGCGGTCGCGACCCGGCTCGCCAGGCGGCTCGCCGAGAGCGACCCCTGGTACACCTACCGCTTCCTGTTCATGCCGGGCACCATCGGCGCGATCACGTGGCTGGCGCGCAACCGGGAGCGCGTGGACCGGGTCAAACACGGCCTGGTGCTGGCCTGCGCGGGCGACAGCGGCGCGCTGACCTACAAGCGCAGCAGGCGCGGGGACGCCGAGATCGACCGGGCGGTCCGCCACGTCCTGCGGACCTCGGGGCGCGAGCACCGGGTCGTGGACTTCTCCCCGTACGGCTACGACGAGCGGCAGTTCTGCTCGCCCGGGTTCAACCTGCCGGTCGGCTCCCTCACCCGGACGCCGTACGCCGGTTACCCGGAGTACCACACCTCCGCCGACAACCCGGACTTCGTCTCGCCGGAGGCGATGGCCGACACGCTGGAGACCTGCTGGGAGGTCACGCGGGTGCTGGAGGGCAACCGCCGTTACCTCAACCTCAGTCCCTACGGCGAGCCACAGCTCGGCCGGAGAGGTCTGTACGGATCGCTGGGGGGCCGCAGCGACACCAAGCAGACGCAGATGGCGATGTTGTGGGTGCTCAACCTCTCCGACGGGGAGCACACCCTGCTGGACATCGCCGAGAAGTCAGACCTGCCCTTCGCCACCGTGGCGGAAGCGGCACAAGCCCTGCGTGGTGCAGGACTCCTCAAGGAGTAGTGGAGATGACGCGGTTGCGAGCCGTCGAAGAGCCAAAGGTGCTCAACCTCAGGGTGGGGGAGACGGTCGAGGTGCTGAGCGAGGCCGAGATCATGGCCACGCTGGACGAGAAGGGGGAACTGGACGAGCTGCCGTTCATGCCGGAGATGCTGGCCTACTGCGGCAAGCGTCTCACCGTGCACAAGGTGGCCTACAAGCTGTGCGACACCATCAGCCGCTCCGGCATGCGCAGGATGGAGCGGGCCGTACACCTCACCGGCGCGCGGTGTGACGGCCAGGCGCACGGCGGATGCCAGACGGCCTGCCTGATGTACTGGAAGGAGGCCTGGCTCAAGCGGGTGGACCCCGGCACTCCTCCGGCGTCCGAGGACTCCGGGACGGGGCCGGACGACCTCGCCCAGGGCCGTCCCCTCCTGCCCGTCCTGCGGGTCGCCGCCAGGAAGGAGCCCGAGTCCGACGGGGAGGAGCGCTACTCCTGCCAGGCGACCGAGCTGCTGCGGGCCGCGCCTGCCTGCCTGCCGATGAAGGAGTTCGGGCAGTACGTCACGGACGTGCAGACCGGCAACGCGAGCGTGTTCTTCATGCTCCGCGCGCTGCTGGTCGGCCTGTTCAACCGCTACCAGGTGCGCAGCAAGCGGGTGCTGCCGAAATGGCTGCAGATCAGGGGCGGCCTGAAGTGGGGCTTCGTCGAGGGGCGGCTCAGCGGGGCGACGCCGAACATGACGCTCGACCTCCAGCCGGGGGAGCTCGTCCGGATCAAGTCCAAGGAGGAGATCCTCAAGACCCTCAACAAGGACCTGCTCAACCGGGGGATGGGATTCGAGGAGGAGATGTCGCGATACTGCGGGCAGACCGCGCGCGTGCTCTCCAGGGTCGACCGGTGCATCGACGAGAAGACCGGTCGCATGCTCACGATGAAGAGCTCCTGCATCATCCTCGAGGGCGTCGTCTGCGCGGGCGCGTACAGCGTCAGCTGCCCCCGGCAGTTCGTCCCGTTCTGGCGGGAAATCTGGCTTGAGCGGGTCCAAGAGCCCGCCTGATCGAACCGGGGTGCCGCGGCGGCGACGGCGGTTCGGCGGCGAACGGTGAAAGGTAAGACATGGAAAACACACAGGGCGCCGAACCGGCCGAGGTGAGGGCGGAGTCCGGGGAACCGGATCCGCGCACCCCGGCGGGCGAACCGGCCACGCCCGCCTCCCAGGTCGGCGAGATCGGCCGCCAGGCCGGCCGGGGGCTGCGCTGGAGCGTGATGGGAACCGTGCTGCTCAAGGCCGGTTCCTTCGTCATGAGCCTGATCCTCGCCCGCCTGCTGGCCCCGGAGGACTTCGGCGTCTACGCCATCGCCCTGTCCGCCAGCCAGTTCGTCATCTACATCAACGACGCGGGCGTCATCGCCGCCACCGTGCAGTGGCGGGGCAAACTGGAGGACATGGCGCCGACGGCGACGGTGGTCGCCATCTCGTCGAGCCTCGCCCTGTACGGGATCTTCTGGATAGCCGCGCCGTACTTCTCCTCCCTGTCCGGCAGCGAGAGCGCGGCCGGGGTGATCCGGGTGCTCACCGCGGTGAACCTCGTCTACGGCATGACGGCGGTGCGCAGCGCGGCGCTGATGCGCAGGTTCGAGCAGGACAAGCTAACCAAGGCCAACCTGGTCGGCTTCCTGGTGACCGCCCCGATCTCCATCACGCTCGCCGTCAACGGGGCCGGCGCCTACAGCTTCGCCGTCGGCCAGCTCAGCGGTGCCGTGGTCACCGGCGTACTGGTGGTCGCCTACGCCAGGGTGCGGATCGGATTCGGGCTGGACCGCGTGGTCGCGAAGAGGCTGCTGATCTTCGGGCTGCCGCTGTGCTTCACCCTCGGCATCGAGGGAGTGCTGCTGAACGCCGACTCCGTCATCGTCGGCAACGCCCTCGGCCGCACCCAGCTCGGCTACTACCTGCTGGCCTTCAACATCTCCAGCTGGGTGCCCGGCATCGTCGGCACCGCGGTGCGCTATGTCGCACTGCCCAGCTTCTCCCGGCTGGCCGAGGAGGACAGGGACTCGCTGTCGCTGGGGGTGCAGCGGGCCGTGCCGATGCTGATCTCCATCGTGCTGCCGGTCGCGGTGCTGATGGGAACACTCGCGACGGCGATGGTGGTCTTCCTGTACGGCGAGCGCTGGAGGCCCTCCGCCGCGGTGCTGACCTTCCTGGCGGTCGTCATGGTCGTCCGGATGCTGATCGCCCTGGCCTTCGACATCCTGGCCTCGATGGGCAAGACCAAGGCCACCTTCTGGCTCAACCTGGGCTGGGCCGTCGCCATGATCCCCGGAGTGATGGTCGGGGCGCGCCTGGGCGGCATCCAGGGCGCGGCGATGGGGCACGCGGCGATCGCCCTCGTGGTCGCGCTGCCGCTGGGGACGTTCGTCCTGGGGCGAGCGGGCGTGGTGCTGACCCCCCTCCTGTCCGCGCTGGTGCGCCCGCTGGTGGGCGGCGTGCTCTCCGCGGTCGTCACGACCGTCCTGGCCTACCTCGTCCACGGCTCCCCGTTCGTCCAGCTGGTCGTGGCCGGCGGCACGGGGCTGCTCGTCTACGTCCTGGTCGTCGTGCCGCAGGCCGTACTCAAGCAACTGGGCGGCCGGGTAACCGAGCTGATCCCCGTACGTTCACGTTGACCCGAGAAGGAAATCGGATGGCTGATTCCGACACACTGGTGTCCATCGGGCTTCCCGTGCGCAACGGCGCCGAGAGGCTGGAAGGCGTGATCCGGTCGGTGCTGGCGCAGGACCACCGGAACATCGAACTGCTGATCTGCGACAACGCCTCAACGGACGGCACCGAGGAGATCTGCAGGGAGCTGGCGCGCTCGGACGAGCGGATCGTCTACCGGCGGCATCCGGAGAACATCGGGCTGCTCAACAACTTCATCTACGCGGGCAGGAACGGGCGCGGGACGTTCTTCCGGTGGATCGGCGACGACGACCGCCTGGAGCCCCACTACGTCTCCCGCTCGCTCCAGGAGTTCGCCAAGGACGAGCGGCTCATCCTCGTCGCCACGCAGATGTCGTACACCGACCCGGACGGCACGGTCAGGACCAGCGCCTACGACGGCACCGGGCTGCTCTCCGACGACCCGGTCGACCGGTTCGCCGAGATGTTACGCATCCTCAACGAGACCCACCTGATGATCGACCCGCTGTACAGCCTCATGCGCCGTGAGTCCGTGGTGCACATCCCCCGGCGCAACATGCTCCGCGAGGACGAGGTGTTCGCCACCAAGCTCGCGCTGGCCGGGCCGTGGGGTCACGTGGACGAGGTGCTCGCCCACCGCCACTGGAAGCACGAGAGCATGAACGTGGTCAGCAGCCGCCTCGGCGTCCCCGGCTGGCAGGTGCACTTCTCCACGACCCTGCAGTACCTGGAGATGCTCCGCTGGCTGCGTGAGGCCGACCTCCGGCTGACCGAGGAACAGCAGCGCCGCGCGCGTGCCGCCGCGCGCCGGATGTACACCCGCCGCCAGCGACGGCTGGTGTCACGGCGCAGCCGCAAGCTCGTACGGCTGGCCACCGGAGTGCTCAGGCCCGGGAACTGACCCCCGGGTCCCCGGGCCGTGCCCGCCGGTTCGCCCCGTCACACCGGCTGCGAAACCCCACAACCCCCAAAGTCCCGCCGGCCTTGAATGTCGCGGACAAGGAGACACAGGATGACCACCGTCTTTTCCAACAGCGTGGTGGACGACGACACCCGGCGCGGTCTGCTCTACGAGGGGAAGGTGTTCGTCTACTCCTCGACACCCGCCTCCAGGGACCTCATCGCCTTCGCCCAGGAACTGATCGCCGACGCCTTCGGCGCCCGTGACCCGGAGACCGCCCAGTTCGACATGCGGGTCGAGGAGTTCGCGGCGCTGCTGTCCGACCTCAAGCCCCGGTTCATCCACCACCCGGAGTGCAAGAAGCTGCTGCCGGCCGTACTGGAGGAGCTGGGCTGCCGGCTCGACCGGACCTACTTCGACGTCCCCCGGATGCGTACTTCCACCTCGAACGACTACCTCACCTCCGGCATCTCCTACGCCTTCCACCCGCACCGGGACTGCTGGTACTCCGCGCCGTTCAACCAGATCAACTGGTGGATCCCGATCTACCCGGTGGTGCCGGAGAACGTGATGGCCTTCCACCCCGCCTACTTCGACAACCCCGTGCGCAACGGCAGCGCCCGCTACGACTACGCCGAGTGGAACCGGAGCAGCAGGCTCAGCGCGGCCCAGCACGTGCGCAGCGACACCAGGGAGCAGCCGAAGCCGGAGGAGCCGATCGAGCTCGACCCGCAGGTCCGGGTCGTGCCCGAGCCGGGCGGGGTGATGCTGTTCTCCGGCGCGCAGCTGCACTCCACGGTCCCGAACACCTCCGGCAGGACCCGCTTCAGCATCGACTTCCGGACCGTGAACATCGACGACGTCCGGGCGCGCAGGAGCGCGGTGAACGTGGACGCGGCGTGCACCGGGACCACCCTGCGCGACTTCGTGCGCTGCGCCGACCTCGACCCGATGCCCGAGGAACTGGCGCTGGAGTACGAGGCCGAGGCACTCGCCCGGGTGCGCTGAGGATCCCGCCGCGCCGACCCCCCGCCCCCCGCCGCCCACGGCGCGGGGCGTACTCCCGTGCGCGCCGGCGACGGCCCGGTCCGCGCCGCCGTGCGTGGTACGGGCCGGCGGCGTCACGCGTGGTACCGGCCGGTACCGATTCGCGTGACGGCCGGAACCGGTGCCGCCGGAAAAGCGGTTTCAGGGCCGTCGTGAACGGCCGGGCGGTGAATGGAACGGTCCCGGATGCCTATGAGAGGATTCCATCCGGTGCCCCCATCTCGGGCCAGGGCAGACGTTATGTTGCCGTTTTCGGCCTATCGACGGGTCTATCGCTGTATGGTCACCAGACGTAACATACCGGAGGGGAGTCGCCGGACAGATCGGCCTCCTGCCCGACCGATGTAACGGCAAGCCTGTGGCTGTCGATTGGTAACTGTATTGTCTCGGGGGTTTGCTGTGCCCCGGCACGAATAGGGGGCGGAGGCACATGGACTTCTGGAAGGCCATTTACAGCCTCGTCAGGCAGAAAACGATCGGCCCGCCCCTGGTGGCGGCCGGTCTTGTCGCGGCGGCTCTGGTCTTCTTCCTCATGCCGACGACCTACGTCTCGACCGGGTCCATGGTCCTGACGACCCCGGCCTCCGGTGGAACGCTCTCGACCGACCCGACCAAGCCGATCGGCCTGACCAACCCCCTGCTGCAGTTCAGTGACGGGCTCAAGGTCACCGCGGGCATCCTCATCCTGTCCCTGAACACCGACGACGTCATGACCGAGCTGGGAGTGGAGAAGAACGGCACGACCAAGGTCACGATCGACGACGGCCGGAGCAACCCCGACCTGCTGGGGATCAGCACGAACGGCCCGTTCGTCTACGTGCAGGTGGAGAGCAGGAGCCCCGCGACGACGCAGGACGTGCTGCTGCGCGCGAAGGCCCGCGTCCGCAAGGAGCTGGCCAACCGGCAGCAGGCGCTCAGGGCTCCCCGCTCCACCTTCATCACGATCGTCGACGTCGTGCCCTCCTCCTCTCCCGAGGCGAGGATGTCGAGCAAGCTGGCGGTCATGGGCGGGGTGTTCTTCGGAGTGATCCTCGCCGGCATAGGCATCGCGTACGGCGTGGCGCAGCGGCGGGCGGGCCGGACGGGACCCGCGGCCCCTCCCGGGGCCGGGGACGGCCTCGCGGGCCCGCGGGGGCCGGGCGACGGCGACGTGGCGGCCGAGCGGCCCGCCGTGGCGGTATACGCGACGGCCGACGCGCTCCAAACCGCGGAAGGACCGTTCCAAGACGACTCCACGGAGCTCGTGGTGGTGGTGGACGACGCCGAGGAGCCGTTCGCGCACGACGACCAGGGGGCCGACACCATCGTGTTCATGCGCGCGGGCGGGCGGGACGACTACGACAAGTGAACGGCGCGGCGATCCACGGCCCACGGGACCGGGCACGCCGCCCGACGTTCGAGTAACACCCCGCCCGGACACGGGCGATGATCATTGGCGAGGCCGGCTCGGTTGCCCACCGTCAGGCTGAAGGGAGGAAGCACATGGATTTCTGGGGGACGATCACCGTCCTGTTCCGGCGTTGGTACGTCGTGGTGCCCGCGTTCCTGCTCTCCCTGGCCGCCGCGGTCGGCGTCTACTCGACGGTCCCCACCACCTACGTCTCCAGCGCGGTCCTCGTCCTGACCACGCCGACCACCGGCGGCAGCCTGCCGAGCGACCCGTCGAGACCGAACGGCCTGACCAACCCGCTGCTCAACTTCGACCGGGGACTGAGCATCTCCGCCTCGATCCTCATCGCGGTGATGAGCACGCCGGACATGGGGACGGAACTCGGCGTGGCCGAGGGCGGCGACACCACCTTCAAGATCAGCAACGGCGGCAACAACCTGGAGTCGCTGGCCACGGGACCGTACGTGTTCATCGAGGGCGAGAGCCTCTCACCCGACGCCGCGCAGGACATCGTGAAGCGGGTGATCGCCCGGACGAGGATCGAGCTGGCCAACCGCCAGGAGGCGGTGAAGGCGCCCAAGGCGACCTACATCACCTCCTACGAGGCGGTGCCGCCGACCGTCCCGCTGGCGCAGCGCGGCCGTAAGATGCGCGCCGTCGCCGCGGCCCTGGGAGTCGGCATCGCGACGGCCATCTGCGCGGCCTTCATCGCCGAGAGCTTCACCCAGTCCCGCAGGGCCAGACGCGAGGCGAGGAAGCGCGCGGACACGAAGCGGACGGCGGAACCGCCGCCCGGCACGGCCGCCCTCAACGGCCGCGCGCCGGCCGACAGCTCGGCTGCGAGGTAGGCGGGCGCATGACGACCAAGCTCGTTCTGCCGGTTCGCCGGCGTGCCGACGGCGCGACGATGGCCGCCTTCTTCGTCGTGGCGTTGATGATCATCCCGGCCAGGCTCGTCTTCCGCGGGATACCGCTGTCGCTCACCCCGGCCAACCTCATGGCCCTCATCTCCACCCTCTGCTGGTTCTGCGCGCACTTCACCCTCACGCTGGGGATGGCGAAGGGCCGCACGCCGGTGCGCAGCTCGCTGTTCGTGTTCGTGATCGCGATGATCTCCACCTTCGGCTACGCCACCTTCGGCTACCTCCCGGCCTACGAGCTCAACCTCGCCGACCACGCCATCATCCTCTTGGTCGCCAACGCCGGGCTCGCGCTCATGGTGTGCGACGGGGTGCGAGGTCTCGACCGCCTGGACTTCCTGCTCCAGGTCCTGGTGGTGGCCGGAGCCGCCATCGCGGTGGTCGGGGCCTTCCAGTTCCTCTTCGAGTTCGACCTCACCCGTTACCTGGCGCTGCCCGGACTGCGCTACACCACCGACGAGATCATCTTCATCACCGCGAGATCCGAGTTCCGCCGGGTCGCCGCGACGACCGGCCACGCCATCGAGTTCGGCGTCATATCCGCGATGCTCCTGCCGCTCGCCGCCCACTACGGGTTCCAGGCTCGCGAGCGCGGGGAGCCCGCCCTGCGGTGGTGGGTGTGCGCCGCTCTGATCGGAATGGGCCTGATGTTCTCCGTCTCCCGCTCGGCGGTGCTGAGCCTGGCGGGCGTCGGGATGATCCTGTTCTTCGGCTGGCCCATGCGGCGGCGCGTCCAGGTGGTGCTCGTCATAGTCGGGTTCCTGATCGTGATGAGGATCATGTCCCCGGGGCTCATCGGCACCTTCTACAACCTGTTCGCCAACGCGAGCAACGACGACAGCGTCCGCTTCCGCACCCATGACTACGAGGTGGCCCTCGCCGAGATCGCCAGGCATCCGTGGCTCGGACGCGGCGCGGGGACCTGGTACGCCCCGAAACACCAGATCTTCGACAACCAGTACCTGCTCTCCTCGGTGGAGACCGGCCTGGTCGGCGTCGGATCGATCGTCGCGATGTTCGCGTGCGGGATGTACTCGGGGCTGCGGGCCCGCTACCTGAGCACCGATCCCGGCACCCGCGACCTCGGCCTGACCCTCACGGCCTGCCTGCTGGTCCCGCTGATCGGGGCAGCGACCTTCGACCTGCTGTCCTTCGCCACCATCACGGGCCTGTCGTTCCTGCTGATCGGCGCCGCCGGGGCGCTGCTGCGGAACACGCCGGGGCCCGCCGTGCCGCGGTTGCGCGTTCCCTTCGGGCGGACCCTGCGGGCCGTGGCCAGGCCGTTCCGCAGGCCCGGCAGGACGGGCTCACCCGCCCTGCCGGGGGTGGCGCTACTTGGGAGCGCAGGGCAGCGGACCGACGATTGAGGTGATGCGGTAGTTCGAGTCGATCGTCACGAGGGAGTTGTCCGCCCAGTCGATCTTGGAGCAGTCGGACTCGACGGCCGCGTAGTCCCAGCTCTTGTCGACCAGCCTGTTGCCGCGAACGATCAGGGTCCCTCGGCCGTTCCTCAGCTGGATGCTGTAGGTGCCGCCCATGATGAGGTTGTTGGTGAGGGTGACGTTCACGATCTGGGGGTCGGTCAGGAAGATCGGAGCGGTGTAGTCCTTCACACCGCGCTGGTCGACGGTGTTGTGGTCGAAGACCAGGTTCTTGCCGGTGTTGTAGGTCTGGATGCCGTCCGAGTGGTCGCCGGGGTTCGAGCACAGCTTCACGTAGGAGTCCCGGATGGTGATGTCGTCACCGGCCGCCCGGAACCCGTCGCCGTGGTTGCGGACCAGCACCCGCAGCGCGGTGTACTTGTCCTGGCCGATGGCCGGCAGTGACTCGCACCCCTTGGCGGGGCCGACGGTCGAGTCGACGATGGTGAAGCGGAAGGTCTTCGGCCCGTTGGCGTTGAGCACGGTGCCGTCGATCTGGCTGTTCTTCACCGTGACGCCGTCGGCGTGGATGAGCAGGTCACCGGCGATGTGCACGCCGTCGATCACCGCGCCGGGGGTGGTGACCCGGTAGGCCGCGTTGTCCTCGTTCAGCGACCTCTCGGAGAGCTTCGTGCCCGCGGGCACGCCGGCGCAGGCGGGGGTCGGATAGGCGCAGCCACCGCCCCCGGGCTGGGGCGAACTCGTCGGGTCCGGGGTCAGGGTCGGCCTGGGAGTGGTCCGGGTGGGAGACGGGGTCGGGGTCCCGCTGGGACCGCTGGTCGGGGTCGGGAGCGGGGTACGGGTCCACGTCGACGTGGGCCGCGGACTGTGGGTCCACGTCGGCGTGGGCCGCGGGGTACGGGTCCACGTCGGCGTGGGCCGCGGGGTACGGGTCCACGTCGACGTGGGGCGTGGGCTGTGGGTCCACGTCGGTGTGGGCCGCGGGGGTTTGACGGTCCAGGTCGGTTCGGGGGACGAGGTCCAGGTCGGTTCGGGAGTCGATGTCCAGGTCGGGACAGGTCGTGTCCAGGTCGGTCCCGGAGTCGAGGTGAGGGTCGGGACGGGCCGTGTCCAGGTCGGGCCGGGAGTCGAGGTCCAGGTCGGGACGGGCCGTGTCCAGGTCGGTCTCGGGCTCCAGGTCGGGCCGGTCGTCGTCGAGGACGTCGGTGACGGCCAGGCCGTGGGCCTCGGGTGACGGTGGCGCCAGCGGAAGACGACGTCGACCCAGTAGTTGTACCCCTTGGGGTTCGACCGTTTGGGGAAGGCGCTGCCGCCGTACCCGAACACTCCCGCGTCACGGGAGGTGGTGACCAGCGGGCCGGACCTGGCGGGGGCGGAGCCCTGGGTGCCCACGTAGGTGCCGTTCTTGCTGTGGTAGGAGACCGTGTAGATCTGCTTGGCCTCCAGGCGGACCGGCGAGGCGAAGCGGGCCTCCTGCCAGCCGGAGGAGCTCTCCCCGGCGAACGTGACCTGTGCCAGCCGGCGGCCGCTGGAGTCCCAGACGCTTCCGGTGTGCTCGCCCTTCTCGCCCCGGGCCTTGTAGAAGCGGACTCCCGTCGCCCACCCGCTCTGGGCGGCGGTGAAGCGCGTTCCCAGCTCGACGGGCGCGCGGTCGGAGTGTGTCACGGCGTCCACCGCGTTCTCCTCCGACCAGAGGCTGGTCTCCCGCGGAGGCTCCTCCTGGGCCACCTTCTCGGCCGCCGCCGGCTGGGCCGCGGCCACCGGCTTCACCGTCACCTCGTTGTGGGTGAGCACCCAGACCGAGGGGACGGTGATCGCGGTCAGGGTGACGACCAGGGCCGCCACGAGACCGGGTTGCGACCTGCGGCGGCCTGGTCGGCTGCCCTCACGTTTCTCTCCGCCGTGTGGGGGGTGTGTACTGGCCATATCTCTGACCTCCGTGCCGATTTGTGATCGGCTTGACGATGTGTCGGTTTTGGTCCTCGTACAGAGGCCATTGTTACGACTGAGGTCATAGGTATGCAGTGGTTTCGTGAGTATTTGTCTACAAGTGATATTTAATGAAGATTGCCCCGCAGTGTCGTAACTAGGCCTCTTTGTCGCTGAAGCGCATTTTTTGGCCTGCCGGAAAGGGGCTGATGAAGATCAGCCTACTTGCAGTTCAGGGGGCCCACCGTCGAAGTGACCCGGTAGTTATCATCGATTGTGACCAGCCAGTTGTCCGCCCATTCGATCTTCGGACAGTCGGCGGCCACCGGCTGGTAGTCCCAGGTCTTGTCGACCAGTTTGTTGCCGCGCATCACGAGTTTTCCCCGCGCGTTCAACAGCTGGATGCTGAAGGTGCCGCCCATGACGAGGTTGTCGGTGACGCTCGCGTTCACGATCTGGGAGTCGGTCAGGAAAATTGGAGCGGTGTAATCTTTGACGCCGCGCTGGTCGATGGTGTTGTGGTCGAGGACCAGGTTCTTGCCGGTGTGGTAGGTCTGGATGCCGTCGGAGTGGTCGCCGGGGTTCGAGCACAGCTTCACGTAGGAGTCCCGGATGGTGATGTCGTCGCCGGAGGCCCGGAATCCGTCGCCGTGGTTGCGGACCAGCACCCGCAGCGCGGTGTACTTGTCCTGGCCGATGGCCGGCAGTGACTCGCATCTGTCGGTGGGGCCGACGGTCGAGTCGACGATGGTGAAGTGGAAGGTCTCCGGTCCCCTGGCGTTGATCACGGTGCCGTCGATCCGGCTGTTCCTCACCGTGACGTTCTCGGCGTGGATGAGCAGGTCGCCGGGGATGCGCACACCGTCGAGCACGGCGCCGGGGGTGGTGACCCGGTAGGCCGCGTTGGCCTCGTTCAGCGCCAGGTCCTTCAGCTTCGTGCCCGGGAGCACGCCGGTGCAGGCGGGGGTCGGGTAGGCCTCACAGCGGGCCGAGCCGGTGGGAGCGGCGCTGGGGGCGGCGGTCGGCCTAGCCGTCGGTTTGCCCGCGGAGGAAGTGGTGCATCCGGCCAGAAGCATCACGGCGGCCGCCGAGAGAGGGGCGAGCAGGCTGACCCATCGCATCGTGGTTCACACTCCATCGCATTCGAGATCGCGTTCACGGTCGCATTCACTCCACCGCGCGGGGAGCCGTTCACCGCGTCGCACTCGGACTCCCGCCCGTGATCCCGCCCGTGATCCCGCCTGTGATCCCGCCCGTGCCGCGGAGCCGTTCGCGCAGCTGCGCCCACGATCCCGCCGACAGGTCCCGCTCGCTGATCGCGGCCACCGGCAGCGGCCAACGGATCCGCAGCTCGGGATCGTCGTAGCGGACCGACAGGTCCTCGGAGGGGTCGTGCTCGCGGTCGATGCGGTAACAGATGTCGGTCTGCTCGGTCAGGGCCTGGAAGCCGTGGAGCAGTCCCGGGGGCACGTAGAGGGTGGTGAACGTCTCGTCGTCCAGCAGTATGGAGATCTGCTCCCCGAAGGTGGGGGAGTCCGGGCGGGCGTCCACCAGGACGTCGTGCACCGCGCCACGCGCGCAGCGCACCAGCTTGGCCTCGCCCCGGCCCGAGCGGCCGTGCATCCCGCGGACCGTTCCCTGTCGTGAGCGGGACTGGCTGTCCTGCACGAAGGCCGCGGGGTCCAGACCGGCCTTCTCGGCGGTGATGTTGTCGAACGTCCTGGTGAACAACCCCCGGTCGTCACGGTGTGGCGTCGGTATGAACAACAACACGCCGTCGATTCCGGTTCGCTCTACTCTCATGTCGTCGGTCCTTCAGAGGTGAGTGGGGAGACGTTCCGATGGATGGCGCCACCGAGGGCATCCTGCCTGGTTCGCCGCGCTCCGGTGACCCGAAGCCGGTCGTCAGTGTCGTCGTGCCCGCTCACAACGAGGAGGCCGTGATCGCGGGCGGTCTCGAACGGCTGCTGGAGGGTACGGCGCCGGGCGAGTTCGACGTGGTGGTGGTCGCGAACGCGTGTTCCGACCGGACGGCCGAGGTCGCCGGGCGGGCCGGGGTGCGCGTGCTGGAGACGCCCGTTCCGGGCAAGGCCAACGCGCTGAGGCTCGGCGACGAGGTCTGCCGGACCTTTCCCCGGGTGTACCTGGACGCGGACGTCGAGCTGGACGCGGACTCGGTGCGCGCGCTGGTGGCGGCGGCGGGCGAGCCCGGCGTGCTCGCCTGCGCCCCGGTCCCGGTGCTGGCGCTGGAGGGGGTCGGCTGGATCGCCCGCCGCATGCACAGGGTGCACGACCGGCTGATCTCGCCGGGCCGGGCGCTGGCGGGGGCCGGGGTCTACGTCCTCACCGAGCCGGGCCACGCCAGGGTCTTCCCCATGCCGCCGGACATCATCTCCGACGACGGCTGGGCGCACGGCAGCTTCGCGCCGGAGGAACGGGTGGTCGTCACCGAGGCGCGTTCCCTGGTGCGCCCGGCGAGGACCGTCTCCGCGCACCTGAACCGGAGGGTCAGGGTGCGGATGGGCAACCGGCAGCTCGCGGAGCTCGGCCGGTCCGCGCCCGAGGGACGGCTGCGGCCGAGTTCCCTGGGCGCCCTGGTGACGGCACGCGAGGTGAGCCCGCTCGACGCGGGCTGCTATCTCGCCGTCCTGCTCATGGACAAGGCGCTGACCCGGCTGCGGGCCGCGCGCGGTGGCGGGGTCGCGTGGGGCACGGACGCCGGCAGCCGCTCCCAGACGGGCGGATAGCCCGTCCGGAGGCGCCTGCCGGTGCGGAAAGGACATGTCGTCCGGGCGGGCGGTACGGTCACGCACCGGCCCGCTCGGTGACCTCGTATATCCGGATCCAGTCGAACGGGGCGTCCGGCCGGGCCTGGCGCCCGCCCTTGATCGTGCGGACGTGGCGGAAACGGCCGGTGCCCAGCAGGAACTCCTCCTCGGTGGGGTTGGCGTAGACGATCGTGACGCGGCGCGGGTTCCGGTCGACGGTCGCGAGCAGCCTCTTGATCACGCTCGCGAACACCTCGCCCCGGAAGGGGTTGTTGAAGAACACCACGCTGATGTCCTCGGGGATCTCGTATTCGAGCACGTCGGTGTGGACCAGCCGGATGTCCTTGCAATGCAGGCGCAGGCGGGTGCCCGCGATGTTCTGTTGCGCGATGTCGTTCAGCTCTTTCGACAGCTCGACGCCGATGACCCTCTTGAAGGGATAGCGCCACGCCGCCTCCAGCACCATCCGTCCCATGCCGGAGCCGAAGTCGACGAACACGTCGTCCGGGCCGACGTCGCCCGGGGGCAGGCACCGGCGCAGCAGGTTCCATCTGGCCGCCGCGTAGTAGACGCGCTCCTCGCCGGCGAGGCCGAACTCCTCCAGGCGCACCATGCCGGAGGTCCGCACGCCGTACCGGCGGTCGAACAGCAGGTGGACGGCGGTGCGGCGCAGCCACCGGTAGGGGCGCAGCAGCGGTGCGAGCAGCGCGCCGGCCGCCACTCCGCCGACGTTCTCCACCACGGAGGTCACATCTCCGGCGGCGACCGTGTTAAGAACAATGCTCATTCCAACCACCCTTTTCGGTCTGCCTGTCGATAGTCGGGGGTTTTCCTGTTCCGTTGTTCTGCTTGCTTTTTCATTTGGGTGTTGCGAGGTCTTCCGGTGCGACTTTCTCGGGACTTCCCGGGCGGGTTCGCCGCGGCGGGAGACCCCCACGAGGCCCGTGGGGGCCGGGTGGCCGTCTCCTAGGCGAGGGCGGCCTCGTAGGCGGCCAGGAGCGCCTCCCCGGAGTGCTTCCAGGACAGCGGGCCGTCGACGCGGGCCTTGCCGATCTCCCCCATCCGCCTGCGTTCCTCCGGGTTGTCGAGCAGGTGGGCGACCAGCTTGGCGAACTCCGACTCGTCGTTGGCCGGGGCGTACAGGGCGGCGTCCCCGGCCGAGACCCTGCCCTCCCGCAGGTCGAAGGAGACGACCGGGCAGGACATCGCCATGTACTCCATGATCTTGTTCATGGTCGACAGGTCGTTGAGCGGGTTGAGCGGGTCCGGGGCCAGGCCGACGTCCGCCGCCGACAGGTAGCGCAGCAGGTCGTCGCCTATGAGCCGTCCGGTGAACTCCACCTGGTCGGTCAGTTTCAGCTCGCGGGAGAGCGCGATCATGTCCTCGTAGGTGTCGCCGTCGCCGATGAACACCGCGTGCCAGTCCGTACGGCCGACCTCGTCGCGGAGCCTGGCGAGCGACCGCAGCGCGTAGTCCACGCCGTCCTGCGGGCCCATCACGCCCAGATAGCACAGCAGGTGGGGCTTGCCCCGCTTGAGCGACTCCTCCACCGGTAACCGGTAGAATCGTTCGACGGCGGGCGCGCTGCGCACGACGAACACGTCCTCGGGCCTCTTGCCACCCCTGGTGAGCGCGATGTCACGGTAGCTCTCGTTGGTGGAGATCACCACGTTCGCGGCCTGGTAGGTGAGCCGTTCGACCTTGCACACCGCGCGGTAGAGGAAGTCCTCGCCGCGGTTGAAGCGGGACAGGTACAGCTCGGGCACCAGGTCGTGCTGGTCGAAGACGAACCGCGCGCCACGCCGCTTGAGCATCCGCGCCACGAGGAAGAGCAGGTCCGGCGGATTGCAGGCGTGCACGACGTCCACGGGGCCGATCCGCCTGGCCAGCTTGAAGGTGTGCCACAGCGCCGCGCTGTACTCCTGCACGTAGCCGAGGGGGCCGCCGGTCGCCGCGCGCAGCGGATAGCGGTGGATCCTCACCCCGTCTATCTCGACGTACGGCTCGGTGTCCCGCGTGGTGCCGCGGGGGCAGATGACGTGCACCTCCCAGCCGGCGTCGCGCAGCGTGGTGCTTTCCTGCCAGACCCGGCGGTCGAACGGCACGGAGAGGTTCTCGACAAGGATGAGTGCTTTACCAGCCAAGGCCAAGGTATCCAGTGTGTGCTCGGCGCCTTTCGGCGTCGGGGAGGCGGACGAGGTCGGTGATCGTGCGGTCTCCCGCGCCGTCGAATGCGTTCGGTACGGCGGGGTCCATGCGGCCGATCACGCATGTGTCGGCGTGTGCGGGCACATCGTCGACGGAGTCGGTCGGCGGGTCGCCCGGGGGTGGCGGCTCGCTGCCGATGGATTCCAGAGGCGGCCGGCGGCTCAACGCCGGAATCCGCGGACGATTTTTCGCAGGCCGGGACCGAGGGCGGACGACTTCGCCGCCCGGACCGCGGAGTCGCGAACCCGCCGCACGGCCTGCCGGGCCGAGCTGCGCGTCACGATCCCCTGGCAGACGAGCGTCTCGCCGGTCTTCGCGCGCCGTTTGTACTCGTCGTCGCCCCGCCCGAGGTCGATGCGGGTTATTCCGAGGGCGGGGGAGGCGACGACGAGTTCGCGCAGCAGCATCCACCCCGGCGCGAGATTGCCGAAAGCGGGGTCGTAAACCGGGAACCACCAGTGCAGCACGTTTCCGGAACGGATTCCGAAATGCGCCGCGAGCAGGTGCGGGCCCGCGTGCAGGGTGGACAGCACCCCCCCGAAGGAGGAGTCGCGGGTGCGCAGCAGCCGCGCCATCAGGTCACGGCGGTCCGGTTCCGCGAAGTAGTCCCTGGCCCCGGTCGCCGCGTACTGCGCGCGCTTGAGCTCCACCACCCGGTCCAGGAGCTCCTGGTCCACGGTGTCCGCGGCGAACCGCACCGCGCCGTGGTCCCGTTCCGCCTTCGCGGCGCGGCGGCGTGCCTGCCCCATGTTGTCCTTGCCGCTGCGCGAGGCACGGCCCAGATATCCCTCCAGACCGCCCGAGACGTCGAGGAAGGGCGAGGGGCGGCGTGACTCCACCCACGGCTCGAAGTCCGCGTAGCCCTCGATGAGGTGGTCGAACTCCAGAGCCCGGACTCCGTCCGAGAGCAGGCTCAGCGGGGGCAGGCAGGAGCCGGGGGCCATCACGGGGCCCTGGAAGTCGGCCGCCGGCCAGCCCGCGGGCCTGATCAGCGACCGCTCGCGATGGTGGGGGAGGAACGCCCGGATCCCGCCCTCCCGGTCCCTGCCGACGGTGACCCGCACCTCGCGCCCGCCGGCGTGCACGGCGGCGGCGAAACCCGGGTGGAAGTAGGGGCTGTCAAGCAGGGGGTTGGCCGCCCGCAGCAGGTGCCAGGTGTCCACCTCCTGCTCGGTGAGGGCGTCGAACGCGACCGTCCGCACGGTATGGATCGTCGCGGGACCGGTGAGGCCGGTGGCCTCGTTCCCCCCGCCGGGGGCCTTGCTCGCGGGCATGCTCATCTCGTTGTCTCTCCCCGAATGATCCTGGTCAGTCCGCGAGCTTCTGGAGGCGGCGGGACGGCCGCAGGAGCGCCACGACGGAGGCTTTGGCAGTACGGCGCCCCGCCAGCGCGCGCAACGCCTCGCCGAGGAGGACCACGCAGTAGAAGGCGGACGAGGCCAGGGGGCCCCGGCGCCGCTGGAAGAGCCTCACCCTGTTGACCGTGAGCAGCGCGGCGAGGGTGGGGTTGACGCTGGACTCGCCGCCGATGTGCTCGACCACCGACGCGGGTTCGTACCAGAGGGTCCAGCCGTGGTCCAGGGCGCGCAGCGCGTACTCGGTCTCCTCGCTGTAGAGCAGGAAGGACTCGTCCCACGGGCCGATTTTCCTGATGACGTCGGTGGAGATGAGCATGGCGGCGCCGGTCGCCCAGATCGCCGAGCCGGGCCGCTCGTACTCCTCGGGGGCGGTGACCATCTCCCCCAGGGTGCCGATCCTGCCCGCGCGGATACCGCCGATCAACGCCTCGACCAGGGCCCTGCCCACGGTGGGCATCCTGCGCAGCGACGGCTGCAGGCTGCCGTCCGGGTTGACCAGACGCGGTGCGGTGATGCCGCGCCCCGGCTGCCGCAGCGCCTCGGCGAGCGGCAGGAGCGAGCCCGGCCGTAGCCTGCAGTCGGGGTTGAGCACGAGGACGGCGTCGAGCTCGTCGATGCTCACGGCGTCGACGCCGGCGTTGATCGCCGCCGCGTAACCGGCGTTCCGCCCGAGCTGGACGATCTGCATCGGGAGGTCGGCCGCCTCCTTCGCGATCCTGAGGGTGTCGTCCTTCGAGGCGTTGTCGGCCACGACGACGTGAACGAGATGGGTGTCCCGCGCACCGTCACGCAGCGAACGCAGACAGCCTTCGAGTACCTGCGCACTGTTGTACGTGACGATCACTATGGCGATCCGGGGGGTACCAGGCGTCATATACGGGTCATCGTCATCCGGCGGAGAGCTGTTACTACGTTCCAATATGTCGTCGTGGCCCCGGCCCCTAACCACGGAGACGTTTGTACGCCCGCGCGGCGACCCGGCGGGCGCGGAGCGGCGGCGAGGGGGTGCCGTCCATGACACGCGGAGCCCAGGCGGCGTCGATGTCATGACGCAGGCTGTTGCGCGCCTGGAGCCAGGAGTCCGGGTTCGCGCGGCCGCCGTCGCTGTTGTACGCGCACGTCACCTCCGCCCGCCGCAGCCTGCCGAGCACGTGCCTGTCGTAGGAGCCGAACGGGATGGCCACCCGGGACACCGGCCGTCCGAGGATCTCGCCGAGGACCCGGTTGGCGTCGACGATCTCCTGCTTCACCTCCGCCGCGTTCAGCTTGCGCCAGTCGCGGTGCGCCCAGCCGTGCGAGCCGACCCGCATGCCGGCGGCCGCCAGCTCCCGCACCCCGGCTACGTCCAGCCTCCCCGGCTCGCCGAGGAGCCCGACGAGCACGAAGAACTCCGCGGTCAGGCCGCGCTCGACGAGCCGGGGAAGGGCGATCTCAAGATCTGAGGCGTTGCCGTCGTCGAAGGTGATGTGAACGTCCTGGCGGCCCACCACCGCGTCGAGCACCTGCTCGAACTGCTCGACGTTGACCCAGGTGCCGTCCTCGCCGGGGTCGAGCTCGCGGTTGGTCGGGCCGATACCGTGCACCGTGAGGTTGACGACCGAATGCACCAGCTTCCTCGTTTCTGGGGTGGGCACTCTGACAGGGGATGATGGCGCCGCACGATGTCTGATTTTAAGTTTTATCGGGGAGCCGGGGCGTCCTGTTACATGCATTCCCGCTGCGGATGGCGGATTACACGAACTCTGTCCCTATGTCAGGTTTGTTGGTGACTTTAGATGGTTCGTGGGCGTGATGGCCGCGTGTTTACGGCCGGCCGGTTCCACAACCGGCCGGTCCTGCAGCCGACCGGTTCTACAGCCGGTCGGCGTACCAGCTCGCGGTGAGCCGGAGCCCCTCCTTCAGCCCGACGGAGGGGTGCCAGCCGAGCGTCTCGGCGGCGGGTGCGATGTCGGCGATCCTGGCGCTGTCCAGCGGGCGGTCGGAGATCGCGCCGTACCGCGGGCGCAGCGCGCTGCCGACGATGTCGCGCAGCAGTTCCACGGTGTCCCGGATGGACGTCCGCGTCCCCGTGCCGATGTCGAAGCTCAGGCCCGCCGCCTGCGGGGCCACGCCCGCGGCGAGGAAGGCGTCCACCACGTCGTCGACGTAGACCCAGTCCAGCTGGCGTGTCCCGCTGCTCAGGCTCGGCTCCTCGCCCCGCAGCAGCGAGAGCGTCACGTAGGGCACCAGTTTCCTGGTGTCGTGCTGGCCGGGCCCGTAGACCATCCCGATGCGCAGGGTCGTCACCGAGACGCCCCACAGGTGGTGGAACATCCGCGCGTAGGCGCTGGCGGCCCATTTGGCGACCGCGTACGGCGAGGACGGGGTCGCCTCGCCCTCGTCGGACCGGGGCTCCTCAAGCGACCCGGCGAGCACCACCCGGGTGTCCGGCCTCTCGGCGACCGCCGTCAGCAGGTTGACCACGCTGGAGAGGTTGCTGTCCAGCATCGGCCGCACGAGCCGGTGGTCCCTGGCGCCCGCGACCTCGCTGGCGAGGTGGAACACGACGGCGGGAGCGGTGGAACGGACGAGGCGCTCGATCGCCTCCTGATCGCTGACGTCGGCGACATGCCAGATCTCGCCCTGCTTGGTTTTCTCCCTGGGGACGCGGCTGACCGCGTGCACCTGCGCGCCGAGGGCGGCCAGGCGGCGGACGAGGTGGGCGCCGATGAAGCCGGTGGCGCCCGTCACCAGCACGGGCGCTCCGTACCAGTCGAGATCCTCCTGATCCGAGGCAAGGGTGTCCAGGGAAGCCGGCACGGTAAGCATGGGGCGTACTCCTCGTGTACGTAACGAGTTCCGTCGGATGCTCTGGGCTAGCGGACCCGGCTGAGAGGCCCACGCTTTTCATACCTCGTGACCGATGGGGTTGGTATCCACATCAGGTGAAGACATGCTGTGAAAAAGCGTGTGAGAAAAGACGGCGGGACCGCCCGGATGGGTGGTCCCGCCGTTCTCGCTTCGGTTACTCGATGCGCCAGGTGTCTCCGGACAGTAGCAGGTCGTCCAGGTCCCCGGAGCCGCTCCGGCCGGCGGCCTCGGTCAGCTGCTCGGCCATCAGTTCGTCGTAGGAGGGGCGCTCCACGCTGCGGAAGACGCCGATCGGGACGTGCTCGAAGGCGGGCTCGTCGAGGCGGGACAGTGCGAAGGCCAGGGAGGGGTCGGGGCGGTGCACGT